>JALRJZ010000339.1 GCA_023261045.1 Akkermansiaceae bacterium | reverse complement strand
GAAGCTTTTGATCATCCAACGCTTCTGGAAGTGAGCCTTCAACGGAACCCTCTCCGTCATGCTCGATGCCCATTCCATCGCAAAATGCAATCAACAGTTCCTTTTTTCCTTTCATGAACCAAACCTGAAGAAGGTGTTCTCCGATCGTGTCGCTCGTGCGTAGCTTCAGGGTCTTGTGTAAGAAAGCGATCTGATCAGGAACGGATTTCTTTTCGACGAAGATGGGTCGCAGGTTCCGACTAGCAGCTAAATTGGCAAGCGCTGTTTTGTAGAGCTGTCTTTCATGGTCTCTAATCCAGTTGAAGATTTCGCTGATAAGAGATGGATTGATTTCCTGATAGATTTGATAAGCGTTCACGGTGGGTCTGTCCTGCGCACAGTCAACACTTCGTGTGGTTGAAGGCAAGGGTAAAGGAGAGTGAAGTCCATTGACTTTTGGCGTTGCTTGGTCAACTTGCTAAAGTGAAATTACCGAGCTTAATCCTTTTGATGGGAGTGCTTCTTTGCTCAGGGGAAGACTGGCCCCGTTGGATGGGGGTGAATTCTGATGGGGTTTGGAAAGAGAGTGGGATTCGACGAGATCTTCCGAAAGGCGGGGCTCCGGTGATGTGGAGAGTTCCGGTGGGCTGGGGCTACTCGGGTCCTGCCGTAGCGAGCGGCTTTGTTTATTTGTCAGATTACCAGAGAACGAAGGGGAACCTATCAAATCATCCTGGTCAATCTGTCAGGTGGGAAGGGCGTGAGCGCTTGCTTTGTCTGGATATTGAGACGGGGCAAGAACAATGGAAATACGAAGTAGAAAGGGCCTACGATCTTTCTTACCCGGGAGGACCTCGGGCAACTCCGACGATTGCGAATGGGTTGGTTTACTTTTTAGGTGCGATGGGGGATTTGGTTTGTCTCGATGCTCAAACTGGCAAGAAAAAGTGGGAGAGAGATTTTAAAAAGGATTTCGGAGCCCCTCAGCTGATTTGGGGGTTTTCTTCCCACCCTCTGGTGGTTGATGGAGTTGTCTATTGTCTTGCAGGGGGTGAGGGGAGTCTAGTGGTCGCCTTGGATGCGTCAACGGGGCAGCTAAAATGGAAAGCCTTAAGTTCGGCAACGCAAGGCTACTGTCCTCCTACCATGGTGAAGGCTGGCGGGGTTGAGCAGCTCTTGATTTGGCATCCGAGTGGGCTTGATGCTCTCAACCCGAAGGATGGTCTTTGCTACTGGTCGCTCCCATTAAAGCCAAATTATGGAATGTCTGTGATGGCTCCCCAATTATACGAAGGCAAGCTCTTCGCGAGTGGTATGGGCCGGGTTGGTGCGATGATCAAACTCGACGATCTCAAACCTGAGGCGAAGTTCCTTTGGAAGGGGAAACCTAAAAGTGCCATGTATTGCTGTAATTCAACTCCTTTGATTGTGGACGGTGTGATTTATGGGAGTGATATCGATAGCTCCTATCTGATTGCGGCTTCCGTCGACGATGGAACGCGTTATTGGCAGACACATGATCCCGTTTTTTCAGATTCTAAAGACCAGGGGAGTCGATATGGGACGGTGTATTTAGCCTATCATGAGGCCAATCAGCAATTCTGGATGGTCAATGATTCGGGTGATTTAATCCTCGCTGAGCTTTCAAAGGAGAAATACCAGGAATTAGGTAGACAGCACCTGCTTGAACCCACGAATGAAGCTTTTGGTCGTTCAGTGGTTTGGAGTACTCCTGCTTACGCTCAGCGCAGTGTGTTGATGCGCAATGATAAAGAACTCGTGAGAGTAGACCTCTCGGAACCCTAAAAAGAGCTTTGGTTAAGAGAGTCCAAGTCGAGAAAGATCTTGGACATCAATCATGCCTACGGCCTTGTCCTCATTGTTAAGAACAATCACGTCGTCGATCCGATTTTCACGCAGGATCTTAATGACTTCTGCTGCGAGAGCTGTTTCTCGGACTGCAATTGGAGAAGTTGTCATATGATTTGCCACGCATTGATCCCCAATATTTCGGTCGATTTGGTAGCCTCTCACAAAATCTCCATGAGTAAAAATTCCCGCTAGTGAGTCGTCAGGGTTGATCACGATGGCGGCTCCACTACGGGATTTCACCATTGCTAAAATGGAATCTTGGACCGTATCCCCTGGAGAGACTTTGGCGACTTCATCCTCTTTTCTCATGATGTCAGCCACTCTGGTAAGAAGATATTTCCCGAGACTCCCACCGGGA
>JALRJZ010000338.1 GCA_023261045.1 Akkermansiaceae bacterium | reverse complement strand
GCCAAGGAATCGTGAGCGCGCGAACGGTTTTACTCAAGGGAATCAAGGACCGACAACTCCAGTTTTTCACAAATTACCGATCCAAAAAGGCTTCCGATCTCGAGCAGAACCCCCACGCTGCGATCACCTTCCTTTGGAAAGAACTCGAACGTCAGGTCTGCATTAAAGGAATTGTTTCAAAAACAGACCGGATCGACTCAGAACAATACGCCAAGAGCCGCCCGTACGATTCCCAGATCGGAGCTTGGGTCTCCGAAAAGCAATCCTCCGTGATCCCTGATCGTTCTTATCTTGAGGAACGAGATCACTTATTGCGGGAGCAGTTTCCGGAATCAGAAGCCGTCCCCTGCCCAGATTTTTGGGGTGGTTTTCAAGTCACCCCCACTCATCTTGAATTCTGGCAAGGACGCCCAGGAAGACTTCATGACCGACTGCTTTATCGGCTCGAGCAATGTGAGTGGATTATCGAGCGACTGAGCCCTTAGCATCAAATACTTCAAAAAGTCCTCGTTTTTCTATTGCCAAAGATTCGACAGAGCCTTATCACCCCGCCGCACACTTTCTGTGAGGCTCATTAGCTCAGTTGGTAGAGCAGAGGATTGAAAATCCTTGTGTCCCTGGTTCGATTCCGGGATGAGCCACCACCTTTCTTTTCCCCTTATAACCTAAGAGTTATAAGGGGTTTTTTGTGACTCCCATCAAGCTAACAAATCAGCGCCCCCAAAAACACTGGAATGCCAATGCGTGAAAACTAAGTGGTTTTATGACCGCACCTTTAACCCACTGCTTTTTCAATGAGCTTCAATGTCTTTTTGTGGGCCTCTTTCAAAAAGCTCTTGGGCTCTCTTTTCCGATACTCCTCATTGTATAACTCCAACGAAGCACATCCTTGATAACCTATTTCTAGTAAAATTCGTAATTCTTCAACAAGGGGCAACTGCCCGTCCCCGGGTAAAACCCTCTCACCATCACACCATGAGGTTTTTCGCTCCTGCCCCTTGGGAGCATCCGCGAATTGATAAATTGCAATTGCATTCCCATTTAACATCCGCAGGGAATTCAACGTCGTTCCACCATGGTAATTGTGATAACTGTCTGGGATGATTTTTGCATCATTCCAACCTGACTTCATTCCTAACTCCACGGCATCGGCCACTGTTTTGAGTTTTTCCACAGCGTTCAAAAAAATGATTCCAGTTTTAAGCCCATAGTCTTTGAGGGCGATCTCACTGATCCTTGCATAACAAACCGCGCCCGAATCCATATTAAAGTCATCCTTAAAATTAAAATCCGGAATACACTGCACATGTCCGGACCCAATCCCCTTAACCATTCGCAAGCGATTACGATGCTCATCCAATCTTTTTTCGAAATCCTCTTCACTATTTGACAACACTCCCCACAAGCCAATAACGCTAGGCACAAACAAGCCGAGTTCCTTGATTCTCGCTGCCAATTTCTCCAACGATCCACCGGCCTTCTCGTAAGCTTCTAATTCTCCATCCCAGGGTTCAATAGCATCAAATCCGGCTCCTGCCACCAGCTCTACCTTCTCATCCAACGGGATTTCCTTGGATAAGGTCGCCGTATCCAGACACATCGCCCACGGACTCTTCCCCCCCTGCCATTGGTGATTCTTGAGACCCTTTGCTGAAGCAAAGCCTCCCCCTATTCCCAAGGTTCCAATTCCTAAAAAAGCTCCAGCACCCAAAAAACCCCGACGTGTTCTGTCCATGCGCCTCGATACACGATCATATCTTCCAATCTTTCAACCGCATTGGCGTCAATCAAAACCTCATTGCTGAAGTGAATTCCCCTCGATCAGAAGGTCAACCCATTTCCGATCGATCGAAACCGAGCTAAAAACGTAAAAACCCGCCATGAGGGCGGGACTTTTACTAAAAATGGTGGGCAGGGCTGGATTCGAACCAGCGTACACATACGTGAGCAGATTTACAGTCTGCCGCCTTTAACCACTCGGCCACCTACCCATTGTAAGTTGTTCGTGGGTCGCCTTTCCTCAGAGACTGGCAACGGCGTGGAGATATTTGCCTGAGTGACTTCGTGCAAGAACAAAGTGACCGTTTTATCCATCAAGGTCAAAAATATCTTAATTGGGCACACACTTTGATACCGCTTTTGAAGAAGAAGCATCCCTAGGAACATCCCATTCGACCTCTCTCCCTCTTGAATTAATGCGAATCTTTTTCATCTCTTAAATCTCACCGTAAAG
>JALRJZ010000337.1 GCA_023261045.1 Akkermansiaceae bacterium | reverse complement strand
GGTAGAGAACTAAGAGATGGGGGAGGCGAGAGACACCTCACCTATTATGAGTGCAACACACTTGTTGCGGAGGGGGGCTTTCTTCGTGAGGATTGCCCTTTGGTCAAGGTTTTTTCGATTCTCAGCTCTTGGAATCGCCCTTTTCATCGTGATTTCCTAGATCATTTCTGGAGAAGCAATAGCTTTTCGAACATCGAGGACATTCCAGATGAATCACTTCCTTCTCACCAAAGAGTTCCTCTGGCTTATCCTTCCAGGCACGCAAGGTCGGCGCAATTCGCTCGAGCGAGCAGCCACAACGAAATTGAAATCTTCGGCTCTCAAGGTGCTTGATTTGCTCCTGCTCGGAAATCTTTAAAACTGTTTCCTCAGTCAAACTTGAGAACCACTCCTCATCATAATCGGGTTGCGCGGCCACCAAAGCATACTGATCATCTGGTAAGCGGAATGCCCGCCCTGGTCTCTGTTCGGATTGATCGTAATAGTGAGAAATCCAACGAAGGGGATCCGTCGTCTCGACCTCGATTGTAGAAAGTCTCGCTTGCGAACCCGGGGTAGTCGTCTGGGAATAGAGGAAATTACGATCGGGCTCTCTGATATCCTTCGTAAACAAACGCCCGACGAGATATTCATTGGTTGATGACCCCGTAGCAAAGTAGTTGACCCTCGGTGCTCGGAGATTAGCGGTCCAAGCGATGGTCTCAGCCCATGGACGAGCACAAAGATGAAGTCCAAGAACAGCAAGAAGATCCTTCATGGGTGAATCAAGAGACTCTGGATGTCTGACTCCGATATCCATCAGATGAAGGTAATAGTCGGTAAAAATTGGGCTGAAATCTCCTCTCAAGAGAAGGCAATTACGCTCTCTGATAAAGATCGATTCGATGTTGCTGAATTCAGCAACAGCCTCAGATGTAGGATCAGAATGCTTCACAAAATCAATTCGTTGTTTCGGCCTCGAGGCGCTCCCGAGCGACGGAGAGGTATCCGGGATCAATTTCAAAGCCAGTAAAATTCGAAATTTTCATACGACGAGCAGCAAGGGCTGAGGTGCCTATTCCGAGAAAAGGATCCAACATATGATTGATTTTTTGGATCCCGTGAAGCTTGATACACTGCTCAACAAGCCCAATGGGAAATGTGGCAGGATGGGGGCGATCTTGGGAACGAGACTTGATTGTTTCGTAGGGAACAAACCAGGTATTACCGCGGCATCGCTTATCCTCACCTTGTGTATGTTTCCATCTCGAAACATTTGATTTATCAACATACTCCACTCCCGCTTCCCGCCTTTGAATGGGAACATTTCCCGTTTTAGAAAAATGGAATAGATATTCGTGGCAGTCGTTGACATAACGCTCTGATCGAATCGGCTTAAAATGACCGGCCGAAATCGTTTGTCCTGATTTCGTTGTTACTGAGATCGATTTAATCCAGTGAAAGGTATTCTGAAGCTGAAAGCCTAATTCGCCCGAGCATAGGGTGAGAGCCATTTGATGTGGCAACAGAGGATTGGATGGGGCTGCTCCAATGTTTAGAAAGAAGGATGCTTCCTTTTTCATGAGCCTCTTGACTTCAGTAGCCCATTGCTTACTCCAAGTGAGAAAGCTTTCCCGATCTGCATCATCTTTGTATTGGCTGTATGAAATCCCTAAATTGTAGGGCGGTGAAGTGACTACAAGATCGACTGAATTGCTCTCCATCAAGCGCATCCCCTCGAGACAATCGTCATTTTCAAGATGAAACACATGCCTTAACTGCTCTGGTAGCGGTCATTTTTCAAACAAATGTTTGAAAAAACAGCAGCCCGCCTTAAAGAGAAGCCCTGTGGAGAGTAGAGAGCGCATTCTGGCCGATGGGACTCGTGGAAGCCTTATGCAGTCTGCCATGGTTCTTTTTGCCGAGAAGGGGGTCAATGCTGTTTCTCTTAGAGACATCACCACAAGAGCTGGAACAAACGTCTCTTCAATTAAATACCATTTTGGTTCACGAGAGGCACTTATTGATGAAATTGCCGTTCTTCTTCTTAGCCCAATCAATCAAGAGAGGCTGTTTCGTCTTACCGAGCTCGAGAGTCAACGCAATCCAAGTGTTCAGGTCGTTTTAAAAGCCCTTTTCGATCCGCTTGTGGACTCACTCAAAAGCTCGCCAATCAGCGCAAGTCTCTATCTAAAACTCATTGGAAGGCTACTTGGTGACCACTCCAAAAATTTCCCACCTTGTCTCCGTGAGCAACTTCACGAGATCACGAAGATCTTCTTGAG
>JALRJZ010000336.1 GCA_023261045.1 Akkermansiaceae bacterium | reverse complement strand
AAACTCCTACGGCTCAGATAGAAACCGCTCCAGGAGAGGATAAGAAGTTTCTCACCATCAAGTGCGCAGAAGCGGATGCTCCAATCATCCAAGAAGCTCTTCGCAGTAATGTTGAGGCTCTCTCTCAAAAAGATAGCAGTGGTGCTTACAAGGTTGAAATCTCGGATCCATCATCTATCCAAGCATCACTGGGAGGAGAGTTCTTTAAGAATTCACTCTGGGCTCTCGGTATTGGCCTGTTTGCCGTCTTAGCTTATATTAGCTTGCGCTTTGAGTTTTCTTTCGCAATCGGGGCTTTTGCCGCACTTTTCCATGATATCGTCATCACGATTGGCATTATCGTCCTTCTTGGAACTGAGATCTCACTGATCCACGTTGGAGCGGTTTTAACCATCGCGGGTTACTCGATTAACGATACGATCATTATTTTCGACCGAATCAGGGAATCATTGCGGACGAAGCGCGGTGAAATTAAGGACATCATGAATGCCGCGATCAACGCAACGCTCTCACGCACGATTTTAACGTCGGGAACCACATTCCTTACTGTCCTTGTTCTGTTCTTCTTCGGTGGTGGCGCCATGAAGGATTTCTCCTTAGCGATTATGATCGGAGTGTTAGTAGGAACCTATTCGTCGATCTTTATTGCTTCTGCGTTGGTCTATAAGTGGAGTCAATCTCGCGGAACAAACCTTCGCGAAGAACTCCTCGATCACAATCTCGAAACTGACCTGACCTGACCTCGCCCCCCTTTTTTGAACATAGCAAGCCTCTCAAAACCCACCAATTGGGGGGTTTTTTTGCGCAAGAAAGGAAAGGTTTACCCATTTCCCTCGTTGCCTTTTGAACCGAGGATTCTTAAAACACGCTTTATGAAGCAAGCCTTCCTCTGCCTCGTTGCCATGTACCTTGGCTTCGCCTCAACAAAAGGACAGAGCGTTGATGTAGAGCTGGTTGAAAGAAACAGCGAAGAAAGCACGACATCATCGGAGCAAGCCGTTGCAGATGACGGCTCACGCGTCTCAATTTTGGGATACCATGTCTTCCATAAGACAAAGGAGGAAACCCCCATGCTGATCTCAACAGCTCGGTTTCGGAAACAAATGGAGCTCATCAAATCAACCGGGATCCCCGTGATTACCTTGGCTCAGTTTCTAGCATGGCGACGAGGCGAGGGAGAGATCCCCCCTCAATCAATTCTCATCACTATGGATGACGGTTGGAGATCTGTTTACAGCGAAGCCTTTCCGATTATGAAAGAGCTCCGCCTCCCGTTTACCATTTTTCTCTACAAAAACTACGTCGGAGCAAACCGAGGGGGACGAGCGATGTCATTAAACATGATCAAGGAAATGCTAAAAAGCGGACTTTGTTCCATTGGATCCCACTCGGTGAGTCATCCGTTTCCCAGTGATGTCAAAAAACAGGTCGCAGCGGGCGCCGAAGCTTTTGAGAAGTTTCTAAGAATCGAAATGGAGCAATCAAAAGTGTTTCTCGATGAAAAATTTCAAACACAGGTAACGACTTACGCCTATCCGGGTGGCTACCACACTCCTGAAATGCATGTGATGGCAGACAAAGTTGGATATGATCACTTGTTTACCGTGGAGCCAGGAAAAGTTCGTCGCAACTCCTCAAAATACGCTCTTCCTCGCTACATTGTCTTTGGCAATAACAATCAGGCTTTTGAAGCCGCTCTCTCATTTAAGAATGGCAACTTTAGCCCACCACTTCTACCTGTCGAACTACCCCATCCAACTTCTCCAAATCCTAATGATCTGGTGGCAAATCGGCTTCCTGAGATCTCAGCAAACCTTCACAAGCTCGCTAACTTGGATCCTGAATCCCTTGTGATGAGGGTGGCCGGATTTGGCAAAGTTCCAGCGATTTTTGATCCCACTTCTCGCACCATTCGCTGGAAGGTGAATCGTCCTCTGAGGCAACCCGTCTGTTCTGTGACCCTCCAATGGAAACTGATTGATCAGGAAGAATACGAAAACCCGATGAAATGGACGTTTCGAATCGATCGGTCTGCCAATTATCAGTCCAGATAAGCAATCTTTTATTAAGGAAGCTCTAAGTATTGGCTGATTTTCTCCAAATAAGAGCCCCTTTCATTGTGAATAACTTGGGGGATTGCCGAATTTTGGCATTTTGAGGTGATTTTTCACTTGCCAACCAAGAAGCAACCCGTCATTCAGAGCCAACAGACCCGATTTTTATGAAAACGGACACCATGGACGGCGCACAGGCGCTCATCAAAACTCTCGA
>JALRJZ010000335.1 GCA_023261045.1 Akkermansiaceae bacterium | reverse complement strand
CGCCACTCGGGATGACGAGAAATAGCTTCGATTGTCAAAAAGGGACGTTTCACATCTCGCAGGTGTCCTATGACAGAAATCACAAATGGAGACTTTCTGGGGCTCGCACAAACATTCAAAGGCTCCAAGCTCGAAGGGACAACAACAGCTTTCGATCTCCACTTGGGGGCGAGGTGACCGATCATCCGACCAAAGGGAACAACAATCGCAGCCGCCTCCTGGAGGCAGAATTCCCCTTCCTCACTACCTGCAGGCAAGCTCTGATAAATATCAGTCCCCGTGATGAGAACCAGAACCTTTCCTCTTGGACAAGCTCGCCGATATTCTTGCACTGCATTCGCTCCTTTTACGGCGTGAAGACTCACTAAGAAGTCAGCTGCCCCCCCATCGAAGCCATGACTCGCCCGAGCATCAATTCCCCTGCTTCGGAGGAGCCCCGCAATTCGCTGAGCTGTCACCGAATTACCCTTGGGCTCAGCGAGTGAATAGGGCGAGCTGATACAAACTTTCATTGCCGAAGAAGCTCATATCCATCGCGACCGTCTTTCACGATCCATCCCTTCGCTAACAATTCGTCTCGATAACGATCTGATAAATCCCAGTCTTTATTTTGACGAGCGTTCCACCGTTGTTCGCCCAACTCTTGAATTTCCAATGAAACCTCAGTTTTTTCAATTTTTGGCAAAACCAAGCCAAGAGCTGCGATCACCGCAAAGAACCCCTTCCAGTCTTCTTCGCTTTGCGCGCTCTTTAAATTCGCAAAAATCTCACCTAGAGCTCCTGCTGTATTGAGGTCTTCCGTGAGCTTTTGTCTCGCGCCATCAAAAACACCATAAGAAACCAACCCCAAGAGTGAGCGGTAGCTGGGAGATTCTCGACCTTCAGCTGCTTTTGAGAGCTTAGAGAGCGCTTCTCGCGCTGCATGAAGCGATTCGAACGTGAAGTTCAACTGCTTACGGTAATGCCCACTAATGAGCACATAACGGATCTCCATTGGAGTCCACTGATCCTGGGCAAGATCACTCAAAGTATAGAGCGTCCCGCTCGATTTTGACATTTTCTTCCCGTTGACCAAAAGATGAGTGGAGTGAAACCAATTCTTGGCAAATTCCCCACCACAAGAACACTTGGATTGAGCAATCTCATTTTCATGATGAGGGAAGATGAGATCCTCCCCGCCACTGTGAAGATCGAAAGTCTCACCTAAATACTTACGAATCATCGCGGAGCACTCCAAATGCCAGCCTGGGCGACCAGGTCCCCATGGACTTTCCCAATAATTTTCTCCATCTTCGGGTCGGCGCCCCTTCCAAAGAACAAAGTCAGCGAGGCTGTCCTTATTATATTCATCCGAGTTCGCTCTTTGGTTCTGAGTCTTACCTAGATCAAGTTCACGGGTATCCAAGCGAGACAGAGCCCCATAATCGCTGTAGCTGGAAATCTTAAAATAAACCGATCCATCACCCGACTCATAGGCATGTCCTTTTTTGAGGAGCTCTTCGATCATCACGATCTGCTCCGGAATGTGAGCAACTGCGCTAGGTTCAACGTGAGGGGACAAACAATTCAGCGCGGAGCAATCCTTATGAAATTCATTTTTCCACTTTTCCGTAAACTCCACCAAGGTCATCCCCGCGGCCACAGAATCTCTAATGGTCTTATCATCGACATCTGTGATATTACGGACATGCTTCGTTTTGATTCCACCAAGCTCCAAAACTCTGCGAAGAACATCCTGCATAACAAAAGTCCTGAAATTACCGATGTGAGCAGGACCGTAAACTGTCGGACCACAGCAATAAAAACGAAACGTTTTCCCATCAACAGGTTCGAGAGTCACGACTTGGCGCTTTAAGGTATCAAACAGCCTCACGAGGGAGATCATTAACTCTCCTGCCTAACCATTGCAAGTGTCTCGGATTCTGTCATGTTGAAGAGGTGCAATCACGAACCCGTCTCATTCTTGTCGGCTTGATCCCAATTTTGCTTGTTGCCGCACTTATCATTGGAGTTTTTCTCTTGGGGACGCTTCCAGGATTTGCAGGTGAGATTTTTCGAAAAATCGCTGGTTTTATGTTTTCCCCCTTCTTTCTTGAAGCGACGTTTGCCTCTCTCGGACTCATCGCCGTCTTGTGCATTAATAATATTAGACTCAAATTAAACGGTGACGATTACGTGACACTTGAGATCGACGAAAAAAGTAAAAAAGAAGAGCCATGAACCTCGCAGACCTTCGAGAAAGCTATACAAAAGGAGGGATCTCTAAATCGCAGATGCTAGATCACCCG
>JALRJZ010000334.1 GCA_023261045.1 Akkermansiaceae bacterium | reverse complement strand
ATGATTTCCATCGCATTCGCAATTTCATGAGAGCGGTGGTAAATGATTCTCATTGCTGCTGCTCGATAACGGCCGTCCTCCGAATTAAGCAGTTTTGCTAGGAGGATTTCATCGGTCGTGTTGAGTGCTTGCAAAGTCCAGAGTGTTTGTAAACAGGCCTCGTCACTTTGCTGAGTTTGATTCCATTTAAGAAGGGTGGGGAGGACTTCTTTTTTTCCAAATTGTCGTAGGGTTTGCCGAGCGCTTTCTCGAATGAAGGGCTCGGGAGAGCCGAGGTGATTGACAATCTCAGAAAGCTCAGTTTTCTCGAAGTCTGGAAAATCGACCAAGGGTTGGCCTTCAAAGGTGACGCGCCATATTCTACCGCGTGTTTGATCACGGCGTTGATCTCGAAAGTCGACTTCGCCGTGTTGAATAATAGGGTTATACCAGTCGGCGATGTAAAGAGCGCCATCAGGTCCCATCTTGAGATCGATGGGTCGGAAGGCTCGATGGTTTGAAGAGAGAAAATCATCAACTCGTGTGGAAATGTATGAGCTTTCGTGAGGTTCTAGACGATAGGTGTTGATCCGGTGGCCCCGGAAATCAGGAGCGACCATCAGCCCCCTCATGGCTTCAGGAAGATGCGAGCCCGAGAGGATTTCTAAGCCACAAAGTTTGGGTTGTCCCGGGTTGAGTCCTTTGAGGATTCTCTTGGCACCAGGTGAGGTTGCGAAAACAGACCGAGGAAAAACATAGTTGATTCCTTCGCCGCCAGCGCCATCAGTTGCGAACGTTTGACCAAAGGAGTCAAAGACAAAACCCCAGGGATTAATGAGTCCTTTAGAGAGAACTTCAGCTCTTTGTGTCTCGGGTCTGAAGTGCCAAACACCTCCCCCCATTAATCTCCTCACCCCGTATGGAGTTTCAAGATGGCTATGAATATAAATCGATTGAAGAAAATAGAGCATGCCATCGGGTCCCTTTTTGAAAGTGTGAACGAGGTGGTGGGTGTCTTCCGTGCCAAATCCCGAAAGGACGACTTTTCTTTCGTCCGCAATGTCATCACCATCAGTATCTCTCAAAAAGAGGATTTCGGTTGAATTGGCAACATAGGCTCCTCCATCTGCTGGCATCACAGCGGTAGGAATGTGCAAGTCTTGGGCGAAGACAGTTTTTTTGTCGGCTTGGCCGTCCCCATCAGTATCCTCAAGGATCAAAACGCGATCATTTTCCTCTGCACCGGGAACGATGTGGGGATACATCCCACTAGAGACAAGCCAGAGGCGACCTCTTGTATCCCAGTTCATTTGCACGGGTTTAGATATCATAGGATCAGAAGCGTAGAGATTAATCCTCATTCCCTTTGGCAGGTTGAACATCGCTTCTTGATGCGCCACATCCGGATTTGGGATATCCCGAAGGCCATTCTGAGCTTGCAGCAAATGACCTGAAGCGATGAAGGCCAAGCAAAAGAGTGTTTTCATTGTCCAGTCTGGATGTTGTTGGTTCTGAGTTTTTCGATTTCTCTTTCGGCTTCTGAGATTAAGGGATCAAACTGCGAGAGCTCCTTCGCGTTTTGCCCTTGTTCGTGTTTGCGAAAGAGGCGTAGGTAGGTTTCATTTGCTGGTCTCCATTGGAAAAAGAAGAGTTTATTCTTTTTAATAATGGCGTGCCTTAAGTGGGCGGTTTCAGCGCTATTTAGGAGAGTGGTAGGCGCTGGTGTGAGGCCGAGAGTCTTTGTTAACGCCTGGGCCAATGTTTGGTATCCCTGATCGCTATAATGAATTCCATTCTCAGTCTGTGGAGTAGGTTTTGGGGGGATTGCCCCGAAGAGATCTGAAAAATGGTAATGATTCTTTTTCGCTAACTGACCGATCGCCTCGCGGTATAGATTCAGATTTTGATTGTAGCTTGTCAGGTCAGGCATTGGTGGCCCCAAGTTTTCTGCGGGAGGTGGAGAAATGAGAATGATTTCTCTCGGGTTGGCCGATTCCACGAGCATCTTTAAAAGGCGCTCGTAACCCTGAATGAACTCTGCAATGCCTTCAGAACCATCGAAAGCAGCCATTGAACCATAACAGATAAAAATAATGTGAGGTTTCAATTCGCTCAACTGATTCTCTAAACGGTCAAATCCCTCTTGCGGTGGTCCAAAGTAGCTTCGCGCATGACAAAAAACCGAATCACCACTCCAGCCAAGGTTGCGAAACTGTAATCCAGACTTATTAATGGCTAGCGCGAGGTTGGTCTCTATGTGCCCGTATTTCTGGGCTCTCTCGATGACTGTATTGCCAATGAGGGCTATTCGGTCATTTTCATGAAATTCGATT
>JALRJZ010000333.1 GCA_023261045.1 Akkermansiaceae bacterium | reverse complement strand
TTGGGCCAAATTGTTATTTGAGGGGGTCAACTTCCATTGGAGATCATTGCCACGTCGGACAAGCTGTAGAGCTTAAGAATTCAATTCTCGCAAACAACACCTCGGTGGGTCACCTCAGCTATGTTGGTGATAGCTACCTCGGCTCTAACGTGAATCTTGGAGCCGGCACGATCACTTCAAATCTTCGGCACGACGGAGCAAACCATCGCTCCCTGATCGAAGGAAAACTTGTGGACACAGGTCACCGGAAATTTGGGGCCATCATTGGAGACGGGGTGCACACCGGCATTCACACCTCCATTTACCCTGGTCGTAAGATTGGAGCCAATGCGACCACCTTACCGGGCCAAATCGTGCAATCTGACCTTCCCTCTCTCTAACCTCTTCGAATTCGGGCCAACCCGCTTTGGTCGACGGATCACGTCATTTGAAAAACTATGTGTGGTATTGTTGCTTACTCAGGATCTCGCAATGCTCTTCCTGTTCTCCTCGGTGGACTCAAAAAACTCGAATACCGTGGATATGATTCTTCAGGGATTGCCTTAAATGACAACGGGCAGATCACCATTCGCAAGCGTCAGGGTAAAGTCAGCGAACTCATCTCCATGCTCGACTCCGACTCGACACTCGAACAGGCAACCTGCGGAATTGCCCACACTCGCTGGGCCACTCATGGCCCTCCCACCACCGAAAATGCCCATCCTCACGCTGGAGGCAAAGGAGACCTTGCTCTGGTTCATAATGGCATCATTGAAAACCATCGCTCACTTCGTGAAAAACTCACCGCTGCAGGCTATGTCTTTTGCTCTGAGACAGACACCGAAGTGCTCGCCCATCTCGTGGACTTGCACCACAAAGGTAAGCTTATCGATGCTGTGATTTCTGCCCTCCGCGAGGTTGAGGGTACTTTTGGGATCGCGGCAATGTCTCGCCATGAACCTGGCGTGCTCGTGGTCGCCAGAAGAGGCTCACCCATCGTTTTGGGGCTGGGGCGTGAGGAAACAATCATCGCTTCTGATGCCTCTGCCATCATCAAACACACCCGGCAAGCGATCTATTTGGATGACAACGACATTGCTCTGATTCAAGGAAACGACGTCGAAATCCAAGCTCTCGATGCAGGTCCAGTCTCACGACCAACTTCTCAAATCGATTGGTCCTCCAATGCCGCTAAAAAGGGTGGCTATGAGCACTATATGCTTAAAGAAATCTTTGAGCAGCCGGAAGCAATTCGCAACACCCTGCGTGGTCGTCTGGATCGAAATCGTGGAAACGCGCTGCTCTCAGGGCTGAATCTTTCTCCACGCGAGCTCTCAGAACTCCACCGGGTGCTCATTGTAGGCTGCGGCACTTCGATGAACGCGGGACTGGTTGGTGAATACGCCATCGAAGACTTTGCTGGAGTGCTTGCAGAGGTCGAGCAAGCCGCCGAATTTCGCTATCGCAATCCAATCGTCAAACCTTCCGATCTCGTCGTGGCCATCTCTCAATCCGGAGAGACCGCGGATACCCTAGCCGCCGTGCGAGAGGCCATTGATAAAGGAGCCTTAGTTTCTGGTTTAGTCAATACGGTGGGATCCACAATCGCTCGGGAAACCGGCCGAGGAGTCTATCTTCATGCCGGCCCCGAAATCTCCGTGGCCTCTACGAAGGCCTTTACCTGCCAAGTCTCGGTCTTACTGATGATGGCACTCAAATTCGCTCGATCACGTAGGATGTCCCGCGATGCGGGTTGCCGCTTTGTTGAGGAAATCGAAGCCATTCCATCACTCGTCGAGCAAGTTCTCGAGCAAAACGACAACATTGCCAAAGTTGCGGAGCGATACGTCGAACAATCCTCCGCATTCTTTATCGGCCGAGGATACCTTTACCCAGTCGCTCTCGAGGGAGCCCTGAAACTCAAAGAGATTTCATACATCCACGCTGAGGGCTACCATGCCGCCGAACTCAAACACGGCCCCATTGCTCTGCTTGATGAAAATGTTCCGGTCATTGCGCTCTGTAACGAAGGCCCCGGCAAAGATAAAACCCTCGGAAACGTGGCTGAATGCCAAGCACGCAAATCTCGGGTTCTTGGAATTGTCACTCAAGGAGATCAAGAGGCCATTGCAGCTCTTGATGATCACATCGTCGTCCCCGCCTCCCCTCCTCACACCTCAGTGATTCCCTCAACGGTCGCCCTCCAGTTGCTCTCGTACCACATCGCCCGCCTTAAGGGCTGCTCAATCGGCCAACCTCGCAATCTTGCGAAGTCCGTGACCGTGGAGTAACTGTGCTCAAAAAGTGGCTCATCAAAGGAAGCGAGCAGAAATCTTCGTTCTT
>JALRJZ010000332.1 GCA_023261045.1 Akkermansiaceae bacterium | reverse complement strand
TGAATCGCGATGATTTGTCTTACTCCTGCCAAACTGCCAACCACTGGGGACGCGTATGATGCTGAGTAATTACCAGAACGCCAAAGCACCTCGCCAGAATGAGAATCAAGAGCGATGAGATTCCCCTCAGCCTCTCTTCCCAAGGTCACAATAACTTTACCATCCACGACCAGAGGACTCGTGCTTTTGGCCCACTTTGGCACGGTATGATTCATTTCATCTAATAACTTCCGCCCCCAGATCTTCTGGCCACTTCTTGCATCCAAACAGTTAAGAATCCCAGTTGCACCAAAGGAGTAGACTCTTTCTTCCACCACGGTTGGAGTTGATCTTGGGCCGTCATCGCCCATCGATTCTTCGAATCTTACTTCTTCCTCATGAAACCAAACTGCCTCACCCGACAACAACTCATAGCAAACAGTCAGTTCTTTGGATCCTCTTTGCTCCATTGTGTATGCAAACTCACCTGCGATCGCAAACGAAGACCACCCTTCCCCTATTTGCATCCGCCAGCGCTCTCTCGGGCGATTCAAAAACCACCTTGAAGGAAGAAGACTTCCAGAAACCCAATTAGACATCGACTCCCCCAAAAAACGCGAAAAGCTCTCATCTCCTTGTGTCGGAATCACCACATTTTCGGCAGGCAAATCCCCTACAAGAAGTGGCATCTCGGTTGCCGCACTTTTTCCCCAACGCCATGAAAGCTGAGGAAAAAAGCTCCCTTGATGTCCATCAAACTTTAACAACGCAAGTGGCAAAAGTAGAAGAGCAATTCCACCACCCATCTTTTGCTTCCATGAAAATGGACTTAAGACACAAAACCAGAAGAGTAAGGCAACAAGACTTATGAGACTAAAAAGAAGATCAACTGCTCCCCCCGCTCCTCGAATCTCAATTTCAGGAAACTTTCGGATGCCCACCCAAAGGCAGGCGATAACAATTACTAGAGAGAGCGATAATTTCCATCTGCTTGCAGTTGATTGAAAGACACGTGCCACTTTGACAAACAAGCTTTCAATTAAAAAACTACAAGTTAAAGTTGCCGCCGGTTCGCAAATGAAAGCGATGATTCATTTCTTTTATCTCTTACTCCTTCTTCCCTGCCTCGGGGGAAATTGGAAGCACCTTGTCAGCGCACTTGAGCAGACCAAGGGCGCAAGCATCCTTGAATTTGGTCTCAAAGACAACCAAGGGAGTTCAATGGATTGTCTAGAAGTCTTCCAGGTTAATGAATCAAAAGAGCTTTTGGGACTTTATCATTCCAGAGTCAACGGTGTCTTCTCCGTCCATCTCGCAGCAACAAAGAATCTCGCTGAGTGGAGAAGAATAAGCACCGTAGAAACCCATGCCTCGCAAGCGACCATCCACCAATTGGAAAATGGATCATTTTTAATCGCTCTCGAAAAAGATGCGCCAGGTTCATGCTGGATCAAACTTCTATTCTACCCAAACTTGGAGTCCCTCAAAAAAGCAAAAAGTGAGCGCGTGATCGACCTCCCTCGGTCCTTAGCACCTACTGCAGAAGGAACTCCCAACGTTGAATCGGTCGAAATCAAAAACGAAACCATTTTGGACTCAACCATTTCTCTTCGGTTTCATTTTTATCAAAATGCAATTGTTGATCAATTAGCACAAGGCACTCTGAGCCAATTTAAAACCTGGAATTGCAAACCAAATCAAGGCCTCAATGATCAGTTTAAATCCTTGGGATGTTACGGCAACCTTGGAGACCGTGACCCGTTCGAGTGGCAGGGTGAAAAATTCTATCTCCAAGAAGCTCAAAAAAAGATCAACGAATGGGGTTCATGGGGAATTTATCTTTGTGATCGAACTGGCTCACCTCTCTCAAAAATCGAAATCAAAACACCAAAGAAAGCCCAAGCTTTTGCAAATCCAAACATCAGCAAAATCACTCTCCCAGATTCAAAACAACCCTCACTTGTTTTGACTGCTTTTATCCACAGTTCAGGGACCCACCGCTCTGAAGCTGGACAATTCTTAATGGTCCTTCCTTGAAAATTAACGCTCGGTTAAATAAACCATCAAGGTCAGGTATATTGGCACAATAAGGATCCACCCTACACTTGCCCAGTGGATCTTTTTGCGAAGAAAACTCGGCGGTTCACTACTAACCAAGCTCTTTTCATACTCCAAGCGATAAAAAAAACGGTGGCGAGTCCAAAACTTGACCGAGTGGCCATCATCACTGCTGTAAATCACCGCCCAAGATGGTGTTACCGATCTTAGAGTCACCAACAAGACAATCATCCCAATGATCATCGATAAGGATGCCTCAACCCAACTCTGGTCAAACCACCCTAAAAGACA
>JALRJZ010000331.1 GCA_023261045.1 Akkermansiaceae bacterium | reverse complement strand
TGAGGTTTAACGGTGTCATCTGTTAAGGGAGAGCATAGGGGTTTAAGCGAGGGAATCGATCTCAAATCACCTCTCAAAGAATCATTTTGGGAATCAAAGACTGAGCCAAAATCATCATTCTGAGTCGATTTCTCTTTCTAATCTCCGTAGTCTTCTCGAGGGATGGGAGATCGTCGACTGGCTTTCGTTTTTTTAGTTCTTGCGAGCTTGATCGCTCTCCCTGCGAATGCAGCGCGGATTACTTGGAAGGTTAAGCTCTCCACAGACCCCCAGGAGGTAAGTAGCGAAGGAACACTCATCGAAGCCTGTAACTTTGGAAATGAGGCAACGAGCTCACCCTCCATCAACGGAATCACGTTTACGCCGATCAACTTTGTAGACGGGCAATCACCCAATTTCCTTATAGGCTTATCATACAATACTGGAGAAAGTGGCAAGTTTCCGGGTAATGACATCAACGAACTCTTTGATACCATTGCTTACCAAAGCGGGATCAACCCTCAACAGGCTGAGCTCACCAACCTGACGATCGGGCAAAGTTATTTGATCCAGTTTTTCTACTATCACAACAATGTCGATCGCTCTCTGAGCATCCGTGATGACACCGGAAATACTGTCACTTTGACCGAACAAGGCACACCGGTCATTGCAACAGGCTCATTTACCGCTGACTCACAACGACAAAGACTCACGCTCGACGCCAGTGTTGGATCACAGTTTCTCAATGCCTATCAATTCCGAGCCATTCAATCAGCTCCCCCTCCGCGCATCGAGCAAGTCATCATCAGCGAATTCATGGCTTCTAACGATGGCACTCTTTTGGATTCAAAAGGAGAATCTTCGGATTGGATCGAGATTTGGAATGCGACCAGCGAATCAGTGAATCTCCTAGGTTGGGAACTTCAATATACAGGAGAGAATGATTTTCATCGTTGGACCTTTCCTTCGATCATTCTTGCTGCCGATCAGCGAATCATTCTCTTTGCCTCAACCCTATCGTCGCAGCAGCCTCCGACCAACGAGATCCATACCGGCTTCACCTTAGAAAAAAATGGGGGCACGCTTTCTCTACTCAAACCTCAAACTGACGGGACTTTCACCACTCTGAGTGAGCTGACCTACCCTCTCCAACGACGCGATATCAGCTATGGACTGATTGGTGGAAGTGCCCCCTCAAGGATGGGATACCTCCTAATACCCACCCCAGGCTCTCGAAACACGGATCAAGGATATGAGGGATTTGTCGACGAAGTCCGTTTTGACTCACCGCGAGGCTTTTATCCTTCGCCCTTCACGCTCTCTCTCTCCACACAGACTCCAGAGGCTAGAATCCTCTACACAACCGACGGATCAATCCCTTCAGTCAGCAACAGTGAGATTTATCATCAAGAACTTGGAGTTCCGATCACAACAACCACCACCTTGAGGGCAATCGCCCATCGAGAAGGATTCGTTCCCAGTCAGGTTGCAACTCACACCTATCTTTTTACTCATGACGTCGCCAACCAAAGACCGGGGCCAGAAGGGCCTCCATCCACCTGGCCAGGCGCAGATTATGACATGGAACAAGATCCCGACGATCTCGCCCTGATCGCCGGAGACCCCCAGCTTTCCCCAGAAAGGGCAAAACAAATCATTTCCGACGCTCTCCAAGAACTCCCCGCCCTCTCTTTGGTCATGAATCAAGATGATTGGTTCGGGGCGACCCAAGGAATTTATGCCAATAGCACGGGCCGAGGAATGGCTTGGGAGAGAGCCTGTTCTGCCGAGCTGATTACACCAGACCACCTTCAGGGCAATTCCTTCCAAGTGAACTGTGGAGTTCGCATTCAAGGAAACACCTCAAGAAACACCTCAGCGAATCCTAAACATTCCCTGCGTCTGCTTTTTCGTGAGCGATACGGCACTCCAAAATTGCGCTATCCGCTCTTTGGAAAAGATGGCCCTAACGAATTTGATACCATCGTGCTTCGTTCAAATTCTCAAGACGCGTGGGTTTATCAATCGAGTCGAAATCGAATGGCTCAGTTTGTCCGAGACAACTGGGCACGAGAGATTCATCGCCGCATGGGACACGCATCTCCCGATAGCACCTGGGTTCACCTGTTCATCAACGGGCTCTACTGGGGAGTCTACAATCCAACCGAGCGCCCCGATGCCTCCCATGGTGCAAGTTATTATGGAGCCAGCAAGGAAAATTGGGATTCTATCAAAAACCATGAAGAGGTCCTCGATGGAAATTCGACAGCCTACCAAGAACTTCTCTCCCTCATTCAAAACAACCCCAACAATTGGAGCGCGGGATACCGAGACCTCTCAAGCCTAGAGGATTATCGGG
>JALRJZ010000330.1 GCA_023261045.1 Akkermansiaceae bacterium | reverse complement strand
GTTTTTTGAGAAAGCGCAACCCCTGAACGAGCTTCTTTCTTGGTGACCAATGAACCCAGAGAACTCTTTGAATCACTTAGAGAGATTAAAGTCCTAATTCCTGCCTAAAATCCTTTCTCACTGGCCTGGAAGAAATCTCACCATAGAGACCCCGATTAGGATCCTCAAATGATTCAGCCCAGCCTTTGTCGTAAGAAAAGAGATGCTTCGGAAAATACTCAAAATATCCTTTTCTCTCGTCATCGGTAAGACGTCCCCACACCGCAAAGTTTAAGGTTCTTGCTAACTTTTGCTTCATTTTGAGGGTGAGCTTTCTTCCAGAACAAGCCCGCTGAACTTGCTTGTGAGTCAACTGCTCAGGAGAAACCTCCACGAGATCATGGTGAGTTAAGCCCCAAGATTTGAGAAGCTCCTCCAATGGCTGGGGGCCGAATTCCCGTTCTTCTTGCATTGAATGAATCCCAACTACGCAGACTGAAGACGCAGCTCACCGAGACCATTGATGAGCTCACGAGTCTCGCGGCGCCAACGTTTCAGATTCTCCTTTGAGGCTACTACCTGCCTGGCAACAATATCCTCAAGCTCGCTGATGTTTTCTTTGAGCTGGTCGAGCAGTTCATGAACTCTCGCTACAGTCGGCTCATTGAGTGAGCCCTCTTGAGCCTCTAATTGAGCCAGTTTCTCTTCGGCCTTTCGCTGAGCTTCCTTCATCTCAGCGCCAACAATTTTGTTGTCTGGGACACGCCTTAAATCACTCACTAATCCCAACTTGTGAAGAATCATAATCGTCCACTTTGTGGGGTCAAAGTTCCACGGCTTGACCCCATTGCGGTAGTCATGTTGAAACTCATGATGATAATTATGATAGCCTTCCCCATAGGTCACTAAGGCCATGATCCAACTATCGCGGGCGCTACAACGTGTCGAGTAAGGTTGATCACCGACACAGTGACAGAGGGAATTGATAAAAAAGGTGGACTGCTGAACTAAAACCACACGCATCGCGCCAACTACCAAGAAGCCTCCAAGGGCACCGACCCAGCCATCTAAGACGAAGTAGCCGACAACAGCCGGGAAGATCAACCCTACTAAGAGTGCAATCCAGACATAGAAGCGATCTTGAAAACGGACCAATGCATCTCGCTGGAGATCTTTCACATTATCGATGGGCTGTTCCGCATCTAACTTAAAGAGAATCCAGCCGATGTGTGCCCAGAAAAAGCCCTTGGTAATATCGTATGGATCATCGTCATGGTCTGTGTGCTTGTGATGTCGACGATGATCGGAAGCCCAGTGGACGACGGAGTTTTCAAAAGCACAGGCTCCAAAAACGAGAGTAAAGAGCCTCACTGGCCACTTCGCTTTGAAAGAAAGGTGAGAGAAAAGACGGTGATAGCCCAGGGTGATACTCAAGCCAGTCGAGATCATGTAGAACGTAAAGAGGCTCCAAAGGATCCAATTCAGGTCATACTTGATGAGATAAAGAGGAGCTCCAACAATGCCAACGAGGCTAATGACGAAGAGAAAAGAGGTGTTCACCCAGTTAACCCGGTGAAAAGGAATTCTAAGATTCATAATGAGCTTGGTATTAAGAAGAGAGAATCACTCCAAAAGAGCGAATCACTCGAGGAGACTAAAACGCCGAGGTTACTTTCGAGCCCCTCGCCGGGAGCATCTTAACTGATCTTAAGTTTTCCACCAGCCCCAATTTTAAGGGCATTTTTCCATTCTGTTGCGCCACCAAGCTTGGTAGGTTCATCGAACGCATCAGATAAAGATGATTTTTTTGTCAGACGCACCCAATTCCAACGTATTTCTTAAGTTACCCATGAAGTATCTTGCCGCCCTAAGCCTCCTAGCATCCTTTCCTCTCTTCGCTGAAGACGGGAAAGCCAATTACACCCAATATTGCAGCGCCTGTCATGCTCCTGATGGCAAGGGAATCAATAATGGTCAATTCCCTCCACTTGCGGGAAGCGAATGGGTGAAAGGCGATCCTTCGAGAATGATTCAAGCCGTTCTCCATGGTCTCCAGGGACCGATTACGGCTGCCGGGAAAGATTACAATCTTGTCATGCCACCCCAAGGAGCGGCGTTAACCAACCCGCAACTGGCTTCAATCATTACCTATGTGCGCTCAAGCTGGGGCCACCAAGAGGCGCCCGTATCCGCCGATCAAATTCAAGCAGCTCGCGAAGTGACAAAAAATCGCTCTCAAATGTGGGAAGCAAGTGATTTGCTGGCAAAATACCCCCTTCCAGGTGGAAGTAGCCCCGCTGCTCCAAGCCCTGGCAACAAGAAGGGTAAAATCCAAGATCTTCTCTCCTACATCCACCATGGAGATTTCAA
>JALRJZ010000032.1:11685-17108 GCA_023261045.1 Akkermansiaceae bacterium | reverse complement strand
AGCCCATCCCTTAGCGACACCCGAAGGCATCCTTTACTCCGTAGAGACTATCAGGCATTAATCCACGTTTCCATGGGCTATTCCTGTCTAGGGGGTAGGTATCTCACGTGTTACTAACCCGTCCGCCGCTAGGAATTTCATTAGCAAGCTATTGAAATTCCTCGCTCGACTTGCATGTCTTATCCACGCCGCCAGCGTTCGTTCTGAGCCAGAATCAAACTCTCCGTAGAAATGTTTTGAATCTGACGTCTAAACTGT
The DNA here is from genome assembly GCA_023261045.1 of Akkermansiaceae bacterium. Taxonomy (GTDB): domain Bacteria; phylum Verrucomicrobiota; class Verrucomicrobiia; order Verrucomicrobiales; family Akkermansiaceae; genus SW10. The sequence continues at coordinate 16,850 of JALRJZ010000032.1, read as the reverse complement.
TTGTCACCTGCCAGTTGGCATGTGACGCGCTTAGCTATCAAATTGACTTTGGTTTGGAAATCTCACGATTCCCCGGAAGGACTTAATCAAGCCTACTCCCGTGACCCGCACCTCAATCTTTTCAAAAAAGACTAAGACGCAGCACACAATATGATTTTTTGTCATCTTTCCTACAGATCGCTTTCAGCTCACTTTGCTCCCAAGAGACACCTTGTTTACAACATGTCTTTGTTCGCAGAGTTTCCAAAAGTGGAAAGATCTGTAGAACCCATACTTTCAAAGAACGTTAGAACCGGAGACTTTGAAAGCCCGCTGATGAAGGTTCATTCAGGCGAGCTTTTCGAGGTTTCTCGGTTGCGGCCGGCAGCGGCTGCGGGGGCAACCCTAATGTTTTCAGCTCTCACGTCAATCTTTTTAAAGATAGATTTTTGAAAAAAGATTCAAATCCCTTTAGGTAAGGGATTTATCGATGCTATTTTTTTTGAGAGTCATTCCTAAAAACTGAGTTTCTCTTCAGGAGGCCAACAAATGAAAGCCCGCTGGCTGATGGAATTATGGTGCTGTCAAGATGGCTTCAACCATTCGAAGAGCGTCATGATTTTCTCTAACTTGATGAACCCGGTGAACCATTGCGCCTTTGATTCTTGTGAAAGTCGTCAACGCTTGAGTGGGGGCTTCTCGTCTTGATAGTTCGGAATCTCCAATCAACGAAGCGATGAAGGACTTGCGTGATAACCCCATGAGAATCGGGCGGTTGCCAACCTGATAACGGGAAATGTCATGAATCAGGCTCAGGTTGTGCTCCAAAGTTTTTCCAAAACCAATTCCTGGATCAAAAACCAATCTCTGCGCTTCAATTCCCGATTGAGTGAGCCTTTCAAATCGTTCCTCGAAAAATGCCTTCAGCTCTCCCAAAACATGATCGTAACTCGCCATTTTTTGCATCGTCTGAGGAGTGCCTTTCATGTGCATCACGACCAAGCCACAATCAGATTCACTACAGAGTTTGATCATCGCAGGGTCACGAAATCCACTGACATCATTAATAATATCAACTCCTTGATCCAACGCAGCCGCCGCAACTTCTGCTTTGTAGGTATCAATGGAGATCGCAACATCGATGTTCTGCCGAATACTTTCGATCACGGGGATGACTCGTTTTAACTCATCTTTAGCACTCACTGGAGAAGCACCTGGCCGTGTTGACTCCCCCCCTACATCGATGATTTCTGCTCCACCTTCGACCATTTGATGGGCGGCCTCAAGAATTGCTGCTGAAGAATCAAATCGCCCCCCATCAGAAAAAGAGTCCGGAGTCACATTGAGGATGCCCATCACAAGCGCTCTTGAATCTAACGACCACTGAAACCGACCAGCCTTCCAAATAATCCCGTGATCGGTTCCATGGTTGCGCTCCTTCATTTGATCCACCATAGTCTCGGAGACACCATGACAATCTCAATGAAAAAACTCACTCGATTGTTGCCTCTCATCGCCGTGATCATCGCGCCATCCCGCGCAGACAATGATCTCTGGGAGTCCAAAGGTCCGCATGTCCGCATCAAGCGAAACGATCAGGATGGATCTTATGTCGTCTTCGAAAGAACACCAGACGACAGAAAGCTGGTCAAAACAACCAAAGATCAAAACGACCGAATTAAGATGCAAGCAACCTACTACCGAGACAGTAAGGGCTTTCTGAAAACCGGCCGAATCCACGATGGACAGGGCTCCCCGCTTTACAAAGTTCGTTACGGTTACGATCGCGAGACCCAGCTCTTGATTGCGGAAGACATGTTTGATGCCCGCGTGAAACGTTACTATCCTCCTCATATTCGCAACCCAGATGGCAGCCTCAAGGAAATGCCTATTAGGAGAGTATACTACTTCTATGATGCTGATGGAAATCAAAGTAAGGCCATCTCATTAGTGCCCAATAAGGGAAAAACTGCCGAACAAGTTTTTGATAAAAAAGTTCAGAATCGCCTCACGGACGAGGAGCAAAAACATTTCCAGCAAGAGGAAAAATTCGACCCCAAGGATTCATCCAATCCAAATGATAATCCTTTCGATCAAAATCGGATCCGAAAATTACCAAACGAGCAATGAAACCCGAACGTGTTTTTCAAGCGCTCAGCGCCATCGGGCTCATCGCAGGGGGGTGGCTTTATGGCCAGTACTGGAAGCAGAATCCAAGTAATGGCTCTCATAATGACGAACTTGCCCAACTCCGCGCGAGAAACACCGAGCTCTCGCTCAAGCTTGACGCGCGGGAAGATGAGCTCGCTCAAGCTCGCTCGATGTTGACCCAAGGCCCATTTGCGGTTCCAGAAGATCTCGTCGCGTGGGTTGAGAAGGACTTCGGTATGGTTTTTTTAACCCCCCCGAAGGTTCGCCTCGCAACGCCCAACGACCTCAGAAATGCTGCCGAACGAAATCTAAGATTCATTCACGGAGAAGACACCCTTGCCATCGAAAACAAAGCTTGGGAACTCGTCGGCCTCCTCCCCGAGGGACAACGCTTGCTCGCTCAATTGATCATGCTGGAGAGTTCGGGGGTTCGGGGTCTTTTTGACCTAGAAAAAGAGGAAATCCTTCTCGCAGAGACATACGATCCTGGGAGCGTTCCAGATTCGGGAGTGCTCGCAAGATTACTGGCTCAGCATCTTGCCTATCAAAATCACCCCAAGAAAAGCTGGGCAAGCCGTGATCAGTGGCAGGCATGGCAAGCAACTCACCTCGGAGCGGCTGCAAGCCTCCAATCTCGATACATCCGCCGACAATCCGCTGCAAACGAAGCAGAGTTTAGAGATCCAGAAATGGCACGTGAAGAACTCCTCATGAGTCTTTCACCAGCCCTTCAAGGATTCGCTAACTTTCCCTTTGTAGAGGGCAACGACTACGCGCGAAAGTATTACATCCAATCGCGGCAATCTTGGCTAGAGATGTTCAAAACACCCGCGACTTGCACGGCAACAATCATCCATCCAGAAAGAGCACTTCCTCAACCGACGGATTTGGGAAGTGATCTACCAGCAAACCTGATTGGAGAAAATCAATTAGGGATGTTGGGGTTACGCCTCTGGCTCGAACCTTATGTTGGAAACGAGCGGGCTTCTGAGCTCGCCACAGAGTGGACGAATGACCGGTATCAGTTAAGCGGAGAACCTGAGCGCCCCTCCCTCACATGGCGAATTGCCTTATCTGATGAGCAATCGGCTCAAAGCCTTTGCAAAGAGATTGAGCAGTCTCTGCTTCCCCACCTGAGAGAAACTCAACTTGACCGAGAGATTCAGATACGAACTCAGGAGAGTCAGTGCATTTTTGAAAACACTCTTAAAAACTGATGATTACAAGGAAGGTGATCTTTGAGGGACGAGTCCAAGGAGTTGGATTTCGCTATTCGACAAAACAACTCGCCCTTGGATTTGAGATCGTGGGCAGTGTCCAAAACTTGAGCGATGGAACCGTCGAGCTCAAGGTGATGGGAGAAAAAGAGGAAGTCGAAGAGTTCATTGAAGAAATCGTTCAAGAATCTGATCTTGCAAGTCTCATCAAAGATTACCGTATCTGGGATATTGACCCGCTCTTCAACTGCACGGGATTTTCAATCTCGACTTAGTCCTTCACGACTCGGAAGAAACCAGCTTTTTTGTAAGCTCCAAGACCATTGGGATCGATAAAATTTGGATCTCCCGAGAGCCATGTGGTGATTTCATTTTTTCCTAGGATCGAAGGAGTCACATCGTTCCACTGATGACTATCAAGCGAGGTTTGGATTCGGTAATTTTTCCCGAGTTGCGAGGAAAACTTTAAGATGAATTCCCCAGAAACATCTCGCAAAATTTGCAGCTCGATTGGAGGCTCCTGAGGAGGGTCAACCTCAAGGACGCTCCAGCCCAAATCTTTGAGCGCTCCAACATCAATGTTGGTCACCTCATGACGAGGCACTCCAGGGGCAAAATAGGCGGTTGCGGACATGAGAACCTCTTGCACACCACCCCTTCCGACCGTTGAAAGGTAGTTTGGCTGACCCAAGGGAAAAATAATCGAATCAATCGCTCCATCTTTCCAGTGATAATCGAATCGGTTCTCTACCATTCCTTGAACAGGTAGCGACTCGAGATTGCTTTCATGATCTTGCCGATAAGCACTGAGGGCATTTGCCCCAAGGTATTGATCTCCCTCAATCAACCCCTCCCACTCAACAACCCCCGTTGCTCCTAGGCCAAAGCAGTGACCAAGTTCGTGCAAAGCAATCGAGTAAAAATCTACCGTCCCCTGCTCTGGAGTTGTGAGGTGATTGAAATGCCATTCAAATTCTCCGTCGCTATCAAAGGAGGCAAATCCTCCAATGACAGTCAGGTTTCCGAATTCGGGCAAAACGTTGAAGCCTCGATTTAAGAGCCCGTCGACTTCTTCAAAGACTTCCTCAAAATTTGTTCCTCCCCCAAGAGGTCCTGCCAACCCGAGCGAGTCCAGATCCCGAGATCCGACAAAGACAATGAACGTATCCGCCGGGATTTGGATGCCCCCCCAGTATTCATCAGCAGGAGACGCACCAGCTTCCACCAAAGCATCTGACTCGACTCCACTCGCTGAACTCACCTCAATGAGCTTCCCGGTTCCAGGGTGCCGGAGCACAAAACGACGGTCATCCTCATCATCTCCAACGTCGACAGCTGCCAGAGGCTGATTGATAATCCGGCTCCAGCGTCTCGCGGCCGCCTCGATTGCCGCCCTAGCATCCGGATGATCAAAAAAGCCAGTCACATCGTATCGGTAATCGATCTGAATGGTTAAGCCCAACCCCGGAGTCCTGAGACAGAAAAAGAGGAGAAAGAAGTAAGTCGCCACCCAAGCTCTCACAATATCATCGACGCGGCATCGAGGGCCCTCGTTACAGTTTTTAAGCCCGATGAACGCAAAATCAGAGGGCTTCGATGAAAAAAGCTATCGATCGTCTCACCCAATAAAAAGATCTCAAAATGATCTTCGCAATTAAAATGATGAGGGATTGACCCGCTCTCTGAGAAACTGCTGGTCTTGCTTTGAAAGTTTTTCAATCTCATAGGAAACCGTTTTCCCGGTGGTCAGTCGAAAAAACACTTTCTCCTCAGCAACCTTGGTGACTGACGCCTCGAGAGGCCTCCCCTCATGATTTG
>JALRJZ010000032.1:312-11675 GCA_023261045.1 Akkermansiaceae bacterium | reverse complement strand
AAGTTCGCAAGGCAATGAGATCACCGGAAGGAGAGTCGCTTTGGATCTCAGTGGGCTTCACACTTGAAGGTTTCACATTTGTTAAGGCTTCCCGAATCATTTGTTCAAATCTTGGAGACTTGGGATTGCCTTTAAAAAGCATTTTACCTTGAGGGTCGAAAACGAGAGCGAAAGGAAGGCCTGTGACCGAAACCGGCCCTGACATGCCATCAGTCACCGTAAAACCGACTCCAAACTGATCGACGATTTTTCCGATTCGAGATTTAGAACTCTCGCAAACTTCTGCGGCAATCACCCTGAGCCCACGATCACGATACTTCCGATCAACCTCAACGAGACGAGGGAGGCTTTCTAAACAATTCGGACACTCAACCCCCCAATACTCCATCGCTACCACTTTACCTTGAAGATCTTGTTTGCGCACGAGATCCCCAAACACCGTCTCTCCAAAACTCCATTGTTCAACGTTTCCTTTGAGCGCGACCACCTCATCCGCAAACCCAAGGTTTAGCGACAAGAAAATACTGAGGATAAACCGGAGACTACCCGAGGATGTCCGTAAATTCATCACCTAGAGAGCTACTTCCAAAGCTCCTAAAAACTTTCAGCTTTTCTGCGACGAACGAACTGAAAGAGAGCTCGCCCCAAAACCCCCAATCCTCCCACTAAAAACAATCCTGGAAACCAAATTGAATAACCGGGCGCTCGCGTATCATGCTCCAAGACAGCTTCATCGGGCTTCTCTCCGTTGACCCAAGCAGTGACCTGACTGCCGACTTTCCAGCGATCGACCTCCGCTTGAATTTTACTCTTTGATTTCAGATAAGGATTTTCGCGGCGCTTCGTCCTCTCCCCTCGATAGAACTGGCCTTCGATTTGATATTCGTAAATCAATTGGTGATGATATTCGGCGGGGACATTCGGTCCAATTTTGCGCTCGCTTATTTTTGATTCCATGATGACGGCATCAACTTGCCGCCAATCCTGCGTTTGCTTTGCTTTCAAATAACCTTTCCCCAAGATGACCACGAACAAGCCACCCATTCCAGCAAGCGCTAGACCGATGAAAGCCAAATACAGTAAGCCTCCTATCCCTTTTTGCTGCACCCTGTCTCGGTATCATATTTCACTCGTCTCGCAAGGCTAGTACTTGCACCATCTTTCAATTCAGGACACAACAGGGGCATGAGCACATTCGCCGAATTGATAATGGAAGATCTCAAAGCAGCCATGAAAGCGAAGGACACGGTCGCCTTGAGCACGCTTCGAGGACTTAAAACAGCACTGACGAATACGGCCATTGAGTCCGGAAATAAAGATAACATCGTCGATGAAACGACAGCCCTGGCCTTAGTTCGCAAGCAGATCAAGCAACGCCAAGACTCCATTGAGCAATTTCTTTCGGCAAATCGACCTGAACTCGCCGAGAGCGAAAAGGCAGAAATCTCGGTCTTAGAAAAATACCTACCAGCCGCTCTGAGTGATGCCGAAGTGGATGCAATCGTCGATGCCGCCATTCACGAGACCGGGGCGACGAGCAAAGCTGACATGGGCAAAGTGATGGGAATTGTCCAAGCAAAGGCCGCTGGGCGCGCCGACGGAAAGACGCTTTCCCAAGCAGTGATGAAGCGACTTTCCTAGTTCGTCCTCGTTTGATCGGTTAATTCGAACAACACCATGAGCTGGGCAGCCATTATCGTCGCGTCAGGTTCCAGCCGTCGAATGGGCTTTGATAAACTCAGCGCTCAAATTGATGGCAAGCCCATTCTCTGGCACAGCACGAGGGCTTTCTCTTCATTAGAAGAGATCTCTCAAGTTGTCGTGGTGACTCCCCTGGAAAGGTTCGAGTGGCTCCATGATTTGGGAAAGAAGGTCGAACGAGCCGACGGAGGCAGAGAACGAGCCGATTCGGTCGCTGCAGGTCTTGCTACCCTTGCTTCTGACATCACCCATGTCGCCATTCATGATGGGGCCAGACCCTGTGTCTCCAAGGATGCGATTCTCAAAACATTTTACGAAGCCGTTGAACTCGGGGCTGCAAGTCTGGCCCGAAAAGTCACCGAAACTCTCAAACGAGCAGATTCTAGTGACATGACAACCGATTCAGTTTCCCGTGATCATCTTTGGATTATGGAAACTCCGCAGATTTTTTCCGTAAAACTCATTCAAGAAGCCTACAAAAAGGTTCGTCAGGGTGATGATCAGGTGACCGATGAAGTTTCAGCCCTCCAACTCATTGGACAGCGCACGAAGCTCGTCGAGAATACGACTCCAAATCCAAAAATCACGATTCAAGCTGATTTAGAGAATCTCAACTTCTAAATCCTCTTAAATTGCTTCCGAGAAGCGAACTTCTTGGTCAAGGTCCGTCACATCCGCTGAACGCTCAGCTCCAAAAAAGGATCAAACCGATCAAGGTAATCACAAGAAGACTGAGCCAAATCCGACCGGATTTTTTCTCAGCGGCTTTTAATAAAAGTCAGAGCATGAGCTGAGCTTTCACTCAAATCAGCGAAAGGCAAGTCTTGGCGCGATGGCTTTCTTCGTTTAAATCCGCTCTGTGCCTGTTTCAGACTACCTCGTCACCATCGGACTTGAAGTTCACTGCCAAATCAAAACCCAAACCAAAATGTTTTGTGGTTGTGAAACCTCGTTTGCCGATGAACCAAACACACACACCTGCCCGACTTGCCTCGGTTTGCCTGGCGCCCTCCCAGTTTTAAATGAATTTGCCATCGAAAGAACCATCCTTTCGGGGATGCTACTGGGCTGCTCCACTCCTCCAAAAGTCATCTGGGACCGAAAGAACTACTTTTACCCGGATATGCCGAAAGATTATCAGATTACTCAATTAGACCTCCCTCTTTGCCTCGGAGGCGGAGTTCCCCTTTACGACCACAACTACCCAAAGGACGCTCAAAAAGACATTCCCAATCCCGGAAAAGTCGTCGCCCTCAACCGGATTCACCTCGAGGAAGATGTCGCAAAATCGACTCACCTCGCAAACTCAACGATTATTGATTTCAACCGAGCTGGCACACCTTTAATGGAAATCGTTTCCGAACCAGATCTTTCTTCAGCGGAAGAAACCTTTGCCTATCTCAAATCCCTCCAACAAATCTTAATTGCAGGGGGAATATCAGACGCGGATATGGACAAGGGGCAGATGCGGTGTGACGTCAACATTTCGGTTCGCAAAAACGAGAATGATCCCCTGGGAACAAAAATTGAGCTCAAAAACATGAACTCCACTTCGGCTGTACGCCGTGCGATTCACTACGAAATCGCACGCCAATGTGAGGCTCTCGATCATGGAGAACCTCTCGTGCAGTCCACGCGTCGCTGGGATGACGACCTCGGTGAAACCTCTGAAATGCGCACCAAAGAAGATGCTCACGACTATCGATATCTGCCTGATCCAGATTTGCGACCAGTGCATACTGCCGGTTATGTCGAAAAAGTTCGCCCTCTTGTTCCTGAGCTTCCCCATGAAAAAGCAACACGGTTTGAAGCCGAGTTGGGCCTCACCAAATATGATGCTTCTGTCTTAACCTCTGATATCCATCTGTGCCGCTTTTTTGAAAACACCCAGGGCCAAGCAAAGGCGCCGGCAAAAAAAGTCGCCAATTGGATTATTAATAACCTTCTCGGGCTTCTTAACGAACAATCTCTCTCGATCAGCCATTCGCCCATCAGCCCCTCCAAGCTCGCTGCGATCTTGAATCTTTTGGAAACGAACACCATTTCAGGGAAGCAAGCCAAAGACCTTTTCGCTGCGCTCTGGGAGAACCCCGAGAAAGATCCAGCGTCCCTCGCAAAAGAAATGGGATTCGAGCCTGCCGATGACAGCGCTCTTGAAAGTTTGATCGATGAAGTCATCGCCGCAAATCCTGACGAAGTTGCCGCGGTTCAATCTGGCAACGAAAAGCTGTTAAACTTTTTGACAGGTCAGGTCATGAAGGCCTCTCGCGGAAAAGCCAATCCAAAAGCCACGACGGATGCCCTGCGAGCAAAGCTTCTTTAGAAGAGGTGACTTACTACTTCTTTTGAGCTTCTTCTGCAATCCGAGCTTTCAGCTCGATGACAATGGCTTCTAAGCGAGCAACCTCAAATCTCGCCGCCTTAAAAAGCTCATAGAATTCATCCGCTTTTTCATCCGCCTTCGAAGCCATCCGCTCGAGTGATTTGCGACTTGCTTCAGATTTTGCAGCGGGGATCCCTTTCCAAAAACGGAGCCCCCGCTCGCGCCACTCATTCCCCTTGAGTTTGAGCTGATCGCCTTCTTTCTGAGTCTTTGAAACCAACTGCTGAGTTCTTTCCAATTGCTCCTCGAGTGAGCCCCCTTGTTGCTCCTTTAACGCCTCTTGAGCGCCTGCCTGTTTCCACTCACGGTATGCTTTCGCTCTTGCGGCATCAGATTTTGCAAGGGCAGCGGCATAACGCCCCGCTTCGTCGTCTGAAAACTGAAAGCGATCTTGGATTGCTTTCGGGAGCTCCTGAAATGCGATTCCCTCTGCACCATTAGGCCGCCTGACTCTCAGATGAAGAGGGCTCACTCCTAAGACCTCGCAGGCGCTGTAGCCCTCGCCCTTCGTTGAGGAAAGATCCAACACCTCGCCCTTGGCAGCCTCACGTTCCGCTTTGCGATATTGATCTCGATAGTCCTCAAAGGCTAATTGCACCTCTGAAATCCGGTCACCAGCAGCAGTTTTCCTCTCTTCGAGAGTGGCCAATGTCTTTTTTGCTTCCTCAAGTTTTAGCGCCACCTGCTCAAGTTCCTTGGCAATCGCGGCATAGCCTCGAAACTTCTCCAATTCAACTTGCTTTCGCTGATGCCTTTCGGTGACTCGTTCCAAAGCAACAGTCTGTGACTCGAGTTGCGACTCCACTAAAGACTTTTTGTCAGCCCCTTTAAGAGGAAAAACAAAAAGCCCCCACACCAAAATGGACCTTGCCCAAGAACGTTTTAATCTTTGATCAATTCTCATCTTTCTGGGGGTTATTTAGAGCGAACGCGGTATTTCTTTTGATACTCATCGAAAGCGACTTGGTCTTTTTTGCCAGTCTCTTCCATGAGTGCCACTTCTTTTTGAAGCGCTTCTTGCTGCTCTTCAATACTCTGCAGCTCAGCTTTCAAATTTGCTAAATCTTCCGAATGATCATCACCTTTAATCATCTTGATTTCCTTTGTCATCGCATCCATTTCTGATTCTTTGAGAGCAATTTCTTCCTCAACTTCCTGAAGCTTCTTCACGAGCTCCGGATCATCTTTAGGACCACAACTGAGCAAAAAAAGACTCAGAAATCCGACGCAAAAACAGTGGGGGCTATTCATAGGCGCATCTTCTACCTCAAATTAATCAAAAGTCTTACGGTTTTTTGAAAAACTCAAAAAAATTGTTAGAGTTCGCTTTTCCTTTACGTTGGAGCATCTAGAAAACCCTCAAAAACCGCAGATGAAATTTTTTCCTTCGATTTTAATCCTGATGGCGAGCCTTCCTCTGGCATCGGGTCAAGAAAAGCTCAGCGAAATTGATCGCGATCTCCTTCTTGAGAGATTGAAGCAAATTCAAGAAACTTCAGATTCAAAAGTGCAATCTCGCTTTGGAGCTGCGATGACGGCCTTTAAAGAGGCAATGGCAAGTGACGCCAATGCCAACGATCTGTACCTCAAATGTATCGAAAAAGTCAGGTTTGAAGACGAAGCGAAAAAAGCTACGGAGTTTCGCGAATGGAAACGGAGACACAAAGATCGCACTGATGGCGTGGGATTCCGAAGGGCTCTTCGCTTTCAACTCAATTGGATTGTCCTGACCTTGGAAGCGGCGCAAAAGCCAAAAGATCTCTCTGCAATGGGCTCAAAGGGACAAGGGGTGATCGAAGCAATTCTGAAAGATGCTGATGTGCTCAAAGACCACCAGCGACTGCTTCGTGAGGATGCGATGGATTCCGTCTTTGCCACCGCCTATGGAGTCAATGGAGTCGGACCAGGCTCTTGGCCCTCATCCCCTCTTGATATCACTAATATTTATGAGGTCATGGTCCTGCCTCCTCTCAGATCGCGAGAAAACCTCTCTGCTCTGAGGCAGGGATGGTTAAAGCGTATCGAACACGAAGGGCTCATTCTAGAGAGCTGGACCAACGAAGGCTCGGATGGCAAGGATCGCAAACCCGCTTTTGAGAAATGGCTGATCAATGGTCGACATGAGCTCACTTGGTTAATGGAGGTAGATCTCTTTAATCATGGGGACGAAAAAAAAGCCGCTATCCGGATGCTTGAACATCTCAAAGTAAATCTCAATCACGAGTCAGCGCCTAAGTGGATCAAACAATTCACCTCCCTTGTGAAAGGGGAATCACTGAGCACTGAACAATAAAATCCCCAAAAAAGAGGATTCTCCAAACGAAAGGGCTCTCGTGACAATTGCGATGCCCTACGCAATATCGTGCTGATCCGAAGATGCCGACTTGCGCTCTCGCAGCGCTCAGGCTTTCTTATCAGTCGATGAAGCTAGGTTTTTTAATCGCTTTTCTTGGAACGGCTCTTTCGCTTTTTGGAGCGCCCATAAATATTGGTTCTCCCCGCGTGGAGCATAGTATCGATCCAGTTGGAGTTTCCACAAACCCTCGATTTTCATGGCATCTGGTTTCCGAGGAAAATGGCAAACGTCAACTTGCCTATGAGATCATCGCCGCGTCTCAAAAAGATTTACTCGATGAAGAGAAAGCCGATTTATGGAAGAGTGGAAAAGTAAAGTCCTCGAATCGGCAACTCATTGAGTGGGGGGGCAAAAAGCTCAAGAATGACCAACTTGTCTTCTGGAAAGTTCGAGTCACTGATGAATCTCAAAAAACAGGCGATTGGTCGGAGACGAGCCAATTCAAAGTTGGAGCTCAACGAAAGCTTGGTCTACCGCAACGCACTTCCGGATTTGAAAGTAATTCCCAACGACTCAATGAGATTTATCAGGATAGTATTCTGCTTTTACAACCCCGAATCGAAGCCTTCAGCAAAGGCAATCATCAGGCGCTTGGTAACGGTGCCTCTCTCCAAAGAACTGCTCGTGAATTCCTCTACCATTTTGACGCCACAAGCCACCTGACGCAGTGGATTAAAATGATGGATCTCACTCGAACCAAGGAAGGTTTTTTCCCGGTTCAACCTCATGCTCCTCATTACGGCTCGGTTTCTTCAGACGCTGCAATTACAACCCACCTGCCCCTCTGGTGGATGGGTGGAGATGACGATTTCGTCAAACAACGATGGGAGGTTTTTGAATCCTACTTCATCGCCAGAGAGCAAAATGATCCCACTTTCAAAGGCTTGAAATGGGGTCAATTTCCAGAGGAGGAGCTCAGCCCTCAGTTCCTTGATCTTACAAGCATGGGTTACACCAGCCGCATCATCCGAGAGCTTGCTGGGCCAGCCCAACAGCCTCTTAATGTCATTCGCTTCAAAGACTATTCAGCGAGGATTAGAGAGAGTTTCCAAAGACAGTATCTTAACGAGAAAAAAGCTCTCATCAAACCCTCTCAAACAGCCCAACTTCTTGCCCTTCGGTGTGGCGTACTTCCCGAAAATAAAGCAGGACAAAAGATCCCAGAATATCAAAATACCATCATTGAAAATCTGATGGCTTCACTCCACAAAGATGGTCCTCAAGTCGGATCCATGGGAGCGTATTTCCTCCTACAGGTTTTGCCCCTTATTGGAGACCAAGATCACCTCGTCAAAATGATCCTCTCCTTAAACGACGAACAACTTAAAGTCTTCATTGGTGCAGGAATTAGCGAATGGATGATGAGCCAACTTGTGGGGATCGATGCCGGCGCGCCGGGTTTTAAGCTCGTTCAAATCGCCCCTAGAATCCCGAACATCGATTCTCTTCAGTGGGTGAAAGGCCATTATGATTCTCCTTCTGGAAGGGTCTCAGTCAACTGGGAACAAACAAAGGAGGGCCACCTTGACTTCGAGGTCACCATCCCACCTGGGGTGCTCTCAAGAATTCAACTACCCTGTAAAAAAGAACAAGAAGTCACGGAGTCAGGAAAAATCATCAGCGAGGTCGCCGGCATCGAGCTCACTGGAAAATCTGACACTCATGTCAACTTGGTGACCCAATCAGGGCGTTACCGCTTTCAAATACGCTAAATCAGAGCCTCTGAAAGGAAGGCTCCAGAGAAGAAGCATCCCTCCAGTCACCAGATTTTCCAGGGGGTGGCCCCCATCGTGGGTCAACACCACAGCTTGCTAGTAAAAAGCTTAAAGTAATAAAGAGCAGGAGAGATTTCATTTCTGCTTTTATTTTTAAACAATCACCCAGAAGATCAAGCATCTCTGCTTTCGCATCAACTCATCAACTCATCAACTCACTTTTGAAAGCCAATCTTGCGCTCCTTGAAGCGCTTTTGCCCGGTGGCTCAGATTGTTTTTGATCTCCTCCCCAAGCTCAGCAAATGACTCATCATACCCTTCTGGAATAAAAAGAGGGTCATATCCAAAACCACCTGCCCCACTTGGAGCTTCGGCAATGCGGCCTTCAACTGCTCCCGAAAAACTTGCCTCTACCTGACCTCCTCTTGCCACCACAATGACGCAACGAAAGCGAGCCTCTCTCTGGCTGAGTCCTGCCATCTCACGCATTAACTTCGCATTGTTTTTGGCATCATTCCCCTCTTCTCCCCCATATCTCGAGGAATAAACCCCGGGTGCTCCGTCTAGCGAATCAACTTCTAAGCCAGAATCATCCGCAATGACCCAATCGTCCGTCAAAGCGCTGATGGCTTGGGCCTTCAAGGTTGCATTATCAAGAAAACTCTCGCCTGTTTCCTCAACTCTAGGAGGGTTTTGAATCACTGAGAGATCGCAGACTTCAAAATCAGGGAGCATTGCGGAAATCTCACTCACCTTATGAGCGTTGCGGGTGGCAATAATCAAACGAGTTTTCACGGATTTGAGTTAACAGAACCTGAAAAGAATTCGACAAATTTGGAAGAAATCATTTGATAGGAACAATGAAAGCAACGTGCACAATTCGATCATTCTTTTTTTTATTACTCTCCGTTGCTTTTTGCCAAGCTGGTGAATTCTTCACTGATTTTGAGGAAGCAAAAGTGCTCGCACAAAAAGAAAAGAAAGCGCTTTTGGTCAAATTTACCGGGTCTGATTGGTGCCGCCCATGTCAACTCCTCGATCAGGAAGTCTTTTCGCAAAAGAAGTTTAAAGACGCGATTCAGAAAGACTGCGTGATTGTCATTTTAGATTTTCCTCAGAAGAAAGTGCTTCCTCAGCAAGAACAGGAGAAAAACTCTAAGATTCGCGACGACTACGAAGTCAAAGGATACCCAACGGTCCTGCTCATGAACGCTCAGGGGCAGGTGTTTAAACGGACTGGATACCAACCTGGAGGGGTCAAACCCTATCTCGAGATGCTCCAAACTTCCCTCAGAGCACAAGATTACCTCTAAGACACCAAGCCACTTATTAGGTTAGGCAACCTCTTGATTTCGAGCGTTTACCCGAGCGGTCGCAAACCAATCACGGTCTCTACGTTATGAGAGCTGTTCGGTCTTAAGGTCGGCTTATCAGTACCGGCGTTCGCGCACTCAACACAAACAAACTCTAAATAACCTTTATCGGGAAGATCGGAGAGGCTTTTGGATTTTTCTTTCCAGGGGTTCCAGATGACAGTCGAACGGGATCCTGCCTTATCCACGAAAACCGAACGATGACGGTCGAGGTCCCTCACTAAGACCGAAGACATCGATTGGTAAATTCGATCAACCTCTTCTTTGATTTGAAGATTCTTTTCCTGATATTGCGCCTCTGTTTGATCACTCAGTTGATCCATGTAGTGAGAACCTTTCACTCCTTCTAACTGAATTCGCTCAATATTGCCGATCGATAAATAGGTATGGAGCGCACTGCTGACTCGGTAAATCTCCTCGCCAGTATTCTTCATGTTGAGCTTAACTCGTAGTTTGTCTGAAACTCGAATCGTCGCCGTTAGTTCAAAATCATACGGGAACATCTGTTTTGTTTCCTCATCAGAACAGAGTTTAAAAACGAGCGTTGCCTCTTTGCCAAGAGCTTCGCCAGAGACTAATTCCCAAAATCGATTGCGAGCAAAACCATGCTTAGGAAGGGTTGAATCCTCGGGGTGTTCATTAAACCAAGGCCAACAAATGGGAATCCCTCCACGAAGCGGAATCCCTTCAGTCATTTTTGCTTTAGGACTCACATACAATACCGGCGGATGACCAATCAAAGTCCAGGTCAACACTTGGGCCCCATGGAGGGCGATCGTCGCTTCGGACACCGAAGTTTTCACCTCGAGGACCGGAAAACCAGGTTCAGGTTCGGTCACCGAAATCTCGGGGCACTCACTCAAAATCGCTTGAAGATCGTCGATAGATTGGGACATCAGTGGTTATTGGCAAGGATTAGATTGGCTCCTGTGCCACACAATCGTGAGAATGGGAACTATAGAATCAAAGAAAAATTCATTTTCCTAAACCCCTTTAAAATCGACGTTTTTGAGCTCCAAAGCGCCAATTGATCACCTGCTTCGACGTTTTCGTCTGGGCGAACAGGCACGATAGGAGCCCTAGGGCCTCCTCAAAGAACAAAAAATCCAAGATCACTGGTCATTATCCTCAAAAACTCCTCACGTGAGAGGCTCTTGAGATTACAGGACCACCCTACTGCTCCGATTTTCTCCAGACTTCAGAAACGATTGTCTTTTTTAGCTTCATCGGATCAATCCGGCCAGAATGGGAAAAAAGAACCTTCCCCTCTGGCCCAACGAGAACGGTATAAGGCAGCGCACCATTCCAATCCGATCCGATCGCCTTGCCTAAATCTTCAGTATCTCCATCGAATAGATAATTATTGGTGGTTCTCCCATCTCGCTCAACAATAGGCTTCGTGCGTGGGGAGAGCCCACACTCATGATTCTTCAAAAACTCTCTGACTTTATCCAAATCTTTCGTAGGGTCGAGGCTGACAGGAATAAACTCAAATTCTTGCCAGGAATACTGACGATAAATCTCCGCTAAATCAGGGAACTCAGCGACACACGGCCCGCAAGTCGTCGACCAAAGATTGATCAAACGCATTCCTCCCTTCCCCCGATTTGAAACCAACTTAGCAACTTCTGGAGCCTTGATGAGCTCCACAGTCACCACTTGCTCTTTCCACTTTTTGTTCTCGTTGGCAACCATCCCTGCCTTCTCTTTCCATTTGGTGGAACAGCCTACTGGCCGAGTCTGAACAACCTCTACTTTTTTCCCGGAAAGAATCGCCTCAAGAGCATCTCGTGCTTCATTTTTTTCTACAGGACCGAGGCGTCTCTTCCCATTGT
>JALRJZ010000032.1:0-302 GCA_023261045.1 Akkermansiaceae bacterium | reverse complement strand
GCTTAAGATCGCCATCGAAGATGAAAACGTGGGGAGTTGCGACTGCTCCATAGGCCTTGCCGGTCTCCTGAGTTGCTCCATCATAAAGATACGGAAGGTTAAAGCCTGAGTCTTTAGCAATAAGCTTCATATCCTCAAAGCTATCATCATAGGCAGTCCAACCTAGCTCAGGGAGATGAAGTCCTTCAGGCGAATTGCTGTTAATGGCGACAAACTTCACACCCTGACCTTTGAAATGATTGACGAGTGCGACCATTCGTCCGTGAGAAGCGATCGCATCAGGACAATGGTTGGTTGTAAAA
>JALRJZ010000329.1 GCA_023261045.1 Akkermansiaceae bacterium | reverse complement strand
TGATTCTTCAACATCTGCAGCAAAAGAGAAGTGCTCCTGATAGAGTCTCTTCTGATCAACAGCATCCTTCAAAGTAAACGCATCTCGCGAGCGAAGAATTTCATCCCAAACCGCACGGACCTCCTTCCAATAAGGACCGACTCTAGCCCAACTCTCCTCAGCAGCACTTAATGAAGGCTCGCTAATACGTTCATATCGATTCACTCCAAGCTCTTGTCCAATGACCTTTCTTGAACCAGCTTTGGAGAGTAAGATCTTCTGGTTATTCTGAACGTGGACCCATCCTGTTGGAACAATCGTGATTTCATGGCTTCCACTCAAGACATTGTAATCATCTCGAACTGAGAATTCACGTCGAGGCAAAGGTCGCCATGCTGTGCCGCTTTTCCAGGTAGAAACTCCCCCTCCGTGATGCCAACGCCCAAGAACCTCATATCTCGGTGAATCATCTACCTGATATACCGCTTGAGTCCATGCCCCTTTCGCTTCTTTCTTCTGAAGCCTCTTTCTTTTCCAAGTTGAAAATCCCCGATAAGTATGGAGATCGCAATCTTCGAAGCGCCAATCCTGCCTCCAATGTTTGACTAAGAAAGGACCTGACTCACTTCCCTTTAAATCCCTAAAAAACATGACAAGGGTGTGCTGCAGACTAATAAAGTCCTTTTGATCCTCGAGCACCTTCACATGTTCAGTCCCCCATGAAAAATAAGGATTGGGTGGCTTGTAGCCTTCACTAAACCCCATGATTTCTGTGAAATCAAAACTAACTCGGTAGTCCCCTGCCATTGCAAGAATTGCCTTTCGATCCTTTTCAAAACCATTCGGTGTTTCTTGTAAACTTTTCCAATTAGGCGGATTCGTTTGATCTAAAACAACCGACGCGCCCTGAGTCATCCCGCCTTGCGGCTGCATCTCTTTTGACTCCAAAAACCCCCAAGCAAAGACATGGCCAGACACAGACTCACTTCCACCTTGCTCACTACTCTTAGCCCCTTGTTTTTCTTCTTCAGAAAAGACCAGAGTGACTAAAACCCAAAAAAATCCAAAGAATAATCTCATCTTAAGAATACTGCTTTATTTCTCGTTAAATGCAACTGAGGACAATCCCTACCGAAGGGGTCTCGCCAATGCTTAATCGGATGCTTACGGAAACACAAATGAGCTTCCCCAAGCAATCCACAAAGGCATACTAAAAAGCCCCAAAACTGAGGTTGCTAGGACAATTTGCACCGCAACTCCAGGGCTTCCCCCATAGTGCCTTGCAACAAAAATTGGGCTTACGGCAGCTGGCATCGCAGACTGCACAAGGAGCACCTGCTTTAACTCGGTGACAATCGGGAGATATTTTGCTGCAGCCAAAATAAGCAGAGGCATGATGCCCAATCGGACAATCAAAGAAGACAAAGCAATTTTCTTCGAGAGTCTTTCTTTTCCAATCAGCTCATACATTGTCGCCCCGATGAGAACTAAACCTATTGGAAAGGCACAGGCGCCAAGCCAACTCATTGTTTGTCGAACGATCCCACCAAAAAGCCCCCCGTGATTTTGATCAAAAAAGACCCATCCACCTGTTAAGGAAAGCGAAACACCTAGCACCACAGCAACAATTGGACCATTGATTAAAAGTTTTGGGTTACTCGTTACTGAGCCCGTCACAACCATGACACCCACCATCCAGATGGCCACCTCGACACCTAAGCTATGCAGAAAAAGAACCCCAAGCACCCGATCATCCCCGCCTACAATAAATAGAAGAATTGGAATGGCTGTGTAGCCGTAGTTCTGAACTCCAGCGGAAAGCGTAAAAGTTCTGCGACCTGTTCCTGGTTTGAGGCCAACAAGCCTTCCTGCAAGATTTGAGATCAGCATTCCAACCATAATAATCCCAAAGCCTAACCCAATCCCCGAGACCAATACGCCGCTTTGTCTCACAAGATCATTCCCCAGCGTTTTGTCTAAAATGAGACACGGATAAAGGCAATGAATGACGAGTTTTAAAAGCCCTTTTTCCATCTCTTCGGTCACCACCTTAGAAGCCCGCAGCACCAACCCAATCGCCACCAAAAGGTAAACGGGTAAAACTGCCGTTAACACAAGGGAGAAGCTCACAGCCCCTCTTTACCTTTCAGAAGAGAATCCGCAAGCTTTCCAGATGAGCACACACCTAAAAAGGTAGTTACTCCGGCCACCACACCTCTCTTTAAGAAAAATCAATCGGAGTAATTAAGCCAAAGAGAACCATCTCATCAGAACGATTTAGTTCTGATCAATCGCGAAGCGGTAAAATCTCTTTCCATTAGCTAGCGGCACATCAACCTCAGTCGCGTCATCTGTCGAAGTCCATGTTTCGAAATCCTCGGT
>JALRJZ010000328.1 GCA_023261045.1 Akkermansiaceae bacterium | reverse complement strand
CAGAGGAGCTCGACAGAGTCCGCCATCTCATTTTCCCAGGTCAGGGTGCTTTTGGAGACTGCATGGAACGTCTTGATCAACTTGGACTCATTGAACCTCTTCGGGATTGGATTGCCGCTGACAAGCCCTATTTTGGAATTTGCGTCGGGTATCAACTTCTTTTCGAAACAAGTGAGGAGTCGAAAGAAACCAAGGGGTTAGGCGTTGTTAAGGGGCACGTGCGAAGATTTAGGAGCTCTGAACTCAAGGTTCCTCATATGGGTTGGAATGGTCTAGATTTAAAGAAGCCACACTCACCCTACTGGAGCAATTTAGAATCAACACCCTATTACTACTTTGTGCATTCCTACTATCCCCAAGATGTTGATGAGCAGATCGTGGCTGCTACCTGCACTTACGGAACGGAAACCTTCTGCGCCGCCATCGAAAGGGGTCACTTATTGGCGACGCAGTTCCATCCTGAAAAAAGCCAACATGAAGGACTTACCCTCCTTCGAAATTTTTTAGAGCGCTAATCTCTAAAAAGAAAAAGGGCTCGGAACGATACCGAGCCCTTCTTGATCGAAGTATCGGTGACTACAATCAGTGAGAGCGGCAGAACTCCTCAAACCTTGTGACCCCTTCATTTAAGACATCCAAGGTCGTGCAGTAGCTAATTCTCACTCCCATATCGTGGCCAAAGGCAACACCAGGAATCGCCGCAACCTTGTAACGGGTTAGAAGTTTATCACAGAGATTTACCGACTTGAGCCCCAAACCAGTGCAGTTCACGAAAAAGTAAAAGGCACCCTTAGGCTCAACAACACTCACATTCGGAATCGCTTTTAAGCGTCCGAGCATGAACTGCCGCCTTACGTCATACTCACCTCTTAGATTCTCAATAAAGGCTCCTGATTCAGGCGCCTCCAAAGCCGCTACCGCGCCATACTGAGAAAAGGTATTGGCGTTTGAAGCAATATGACCCTGAATCGTCGCAAGTGCAGGAGCTAATTCCGCGGGGGCGGCGGTATAACCAAGCCGCCAACCTGTCATCGAGAAAGACTTAGAAAATCCATTGACCGTAATGGTGAGGCGAGCTGCTTCCTCGTTTACGGAGGCAACACTAACGTGCTCGGTGTCTCCGTAGACTAGCTGTTCGTAGATTTCGTCGGCAAGAATGATGATGTCTTCATAAGAAGCCACCTCAACAATTGCCTCGATTTCCTCGCGCGAATACACCGATCCTGTTGGATTTCCTGGTGTATTAAGGATAATCATCTTGGTGCTTGGAGACATTGCTTCTTCAAACTCTTCGGCGGTAATCTTCCATTTATTACTCTCCTTAGTCTCAACGAGAACCGGGACACCCCCAGCAAGTTTAACCATTTCTGGATAGCTTACCCAATACGGTGAAGGAATGATCACTTCGTCACCCTCTTCAATTACCGCCAAAATTGCATTGAAACAGGCTTGCTTCGCCCCTGGAGTCACACAGATTTGGCTTGGGTCATAGTTGAGCTGATTCTCTCTCTTGAGTTTATTAGAAATCGCTTGGCGTAACTCAGGAATCCCCGAAGCCGGTGTGTACTTCGTTTTACCTTCAGAAAGTGCGGTGTAGGCCGCCTGTTTGATGAAATCTGGGGTATCACAATCCGGTTCACCACCTGCCAGAGCGTAAACTTCTTCCCCAGCTGCGCGCATGGCCTTAGCTTGATTGGTAACCGAAAGAGTGAGCGACGGTGTCACTGAGGTGACACGTTTTGAGAGACTATCCATGATGTTTGCTTAATGTCTTTAACTCCAAAAACCGGAGAAAACTGACAAATAGAGGCAAATGGCCCGTCTCCTCCGGGGAGCGGTGAGTTTTCTGCACCTGCACTGGCTTCCATGCAAGGCAAATAAGAACGATATTCAAATTTTTATCATTCAACTCAGGGAGAAGCTGGCGGTCACCCATTTTCCCTTTTTTTGAACGAGTTCATTTCGAAAGCCACTCTTCGTTGCCACCTCCAGAACCTCGGGCCATTGCTCGCTCAAAATACCCGACAAAATAAGATAACCATCAACCCGAATCCAATTCCGAATCAATGGTAAGGCCTCGATGAGAACGGTCGAAAAGAGGTTTGCAGCGACAACCTTAAACTCTTTCGTATTTGACCATTTGAAGACATCCGCCTCAAAAACATGGAGGTCCTCCACCTGGTTTCTGAGCGCATTATTCTGTGCAACTTCGACCGCTTTGGGGTCAAAATCAAACGCTTCGATTTCACCTGCCCCTAAAAAACGAGCCGCAATCGCCAAGAGGCCGCTCCCGGTTCCTAAATCTAAGAAGCTCCAGCCTCCTTCCAATTTCTCAGCCTGATCCACCAAGAAACGGAGACATGTGGACGTTGTTGGGTGATCGCCAG
>JALRJZ010000327.1 GCA_023261045.1 Akkermansiaceae bacterium | reverse complement strand
CGGGCCATACGGTGACTCTAACCGGTCCGAGTTGCCATCGCAACGCATTCATGCACACTGCCCTCTCGCGAATGACCATTCTGATTGTTCACTACCACTTGCGCGCCGGAGGAGTCACTCGAGTGATCCACTCGCAAGTCAGAGCGCTCAAAGCACTGGGACATCAGGTCATCGTGGCCTCAAGCGGGCCTTGCGAAGCCATTCAAAAAGAAACTGGCGCCCAAATCATTCTCGAACCAAGCCTCGATTATTCCCGCGACGGAGAAGTCAACCCGACTCAACTCGACGGCGCCGATGCGGACCTCTGGATCATTCACAACCCGACGCTGGGCAAACATCTCGGCTTCCCAAAGTTCATCAAAGACGCTGCGACTGCCGGGCAGAAGCTCCTTCTCCAAATCCACGATTTTGCAGAAGATGGGCGGCCGGATAATTATGCCCTTCTTCGTGAGCAACCGCACCTCTACCCTGTCGCCCCCCACGTCCATTACGCCTGCATTAACCGACGAGATTTGGGCTTCCTAAAAGCTGCCGGCCTTCCAGAGAGCCTGTCTTCTTATCTTCCCAATCCGGTGATTTCACCCAAGGTGGAGACCCTCAGGGGGCAATCAACCTTTGTCCTCTACCCAGTGAGAGCAATTCGTCGCAAAAACTTGGGAGAACTCTGCCTCTTAGCAGCACACGCTCCGCAGGGTGTGGAATTCGCGGTGGCCCTGGCACCAGAAAATGAAAGCTGGAGAGGTGTCTACGATCAGTGGGTCCAGTTCTCTGAGGAGCTCCAACTTCCTATCAAATTCAACCTCGCCAGTGAGACACCCTTCGCTGAGCTCCTTGCTCGCGCAACCCACCTGATCACCACCTCGATTGCCGAAGGGTTTGGCCTGACCTTTCTTGAGCCTGCCTTTTTAGGGAAGCCACTGTTGGGGAGAAACCTCCCAGAAATCACGGAGGATTATTCGCCCTCTGGCACCTTCTATGAGTCCATTCCCGTCTCAGCACCTGGCCTCAGAGCGAAATACCACCAAAGCCTTGAGGCCTATTGGGAATCTTACGGACGAAGCCTGAAGGCGGAGGAGATCAACGAAAGCTGGCTCGATTTTCAAGGGAACCTCGACTTCGGAAACCTCCCAGAAACTGAACAGCGCCGAATCATTCGCGAGGGAGAGCTCCCAGAGCTACGAAGTTGGCTTGAGAATGCTCTGGAGCAACCTGCCAAAGAAATCGAGCCAGAACCTTGGAATCTCGAGAGCTATGCTGATCGGATGGACGGAACTCTCAGGCGAGTTAAGGAAGTAAGCAAGGTTGAATGGCTCGCTCCCGATCGCGTTCTTGATCAGTTCCTCAAACCCTCACGATTCCATTTTTTGCGCACTTGATTTGGCAGCTCGAAGTTCGATACCCTCGATGACTTGCTGATCCCAAACGTAGCGCATGAAGAGAACTTTGACCGCGGCGGTGAGTGGCACCGCAAGAAGGGCTCCCAAGATCCCCCCCAAGATCAAAGACCAGAAGAGCATCGAGAAAATGACGGTCATCGGATGTAGCCCCACCGAGTCCCCCACGATTTTGGGAGCAGTCACGAGGGAATTGATCTGCTGCACGACGACAAAGATCAACACCACTCCCAGCACAGCTCCCCACTGGGGGAGATACCATAAGGTCTCTGGCTTTTGCGAATAGGCTATGAGACATGCCGGCAAGAGGCAAAGGATGTTTCCAACATAGGGAATAATCCCAAGAAAAGCCATACACACCCCGATCAGAAGCCCGTAATTGAGCCCAAAGATCGTTAAGGCAACGCCAACAAGAATCCCGTCGATAAAGGCGACAAGAACCTGACCGCGAAAGAAGGAGATAAGGTAACCATTGATCTCTCCCAAGGTTTCCACCACCGCTGTTTTGAAGCTTGATGATTTGAGGGGCACGTATGACCCCCAATTGGTTTTGATACTGTCGCTCTCCTTCAGGAAGTAGTAGAGATAAATGGGAACCATCGCGAGGCCGATAATCACTCCAAAGAAGCCCAAGATCTTTCCTGAACTATCCATGAGCCATGAGAACGTTTTTGTTCCAAAGCCCATTAACATGCTCCCTCCTTTGGTGAGCGCAAAGTTTTGATAAGCCACGATGTCCGCCGCGTTCTTTTGACCTTCGTAATCAAATTCGTCGGCCCAATCGGATCTCAAGAAGCTCGCAAGCTCAGGGCTCGGGGCAATTTCTCCGGCTTGCAGGGTCTCACCATTGGCAGAAAGCCGCCATTTCTGCCCCCTTGGCCCCACAATCGCCCCTCCTTCCTTGAGATGCTTCAGGGCGACGTCTTGGTCCTTTTCGGAGAACCACCTCCCGATCCAACCAAGCCCCCCTGTTTTATACTCGGCGACTTTCTCCACAGAAAAGCG
>JALRJZ010000326.1 GCA_023261045.1 Akkermansiaceae bacterium | reverse complement strand
AGATGTCTGGGTCTTGGGAGGCCAGAGCAATATGGAATTTCCACTTTCCAAGGTGGAAAATGGAAATCTTGAAATTATTTCGGCCAATTTCCCGCAAATTCGCATTCTGACGGTTCCGGTGAAAGCGCAGCCTGAGAAGGTGGAGTCCTTTGCTCGGCTTCATGAGTGGAGCGATTGGTCTGGTCGACATTTTCGGAAGGGTGACTGGGATGTGTGCTCTCCAGAGGTGGTGAGAGAATTGTCGGCGATCGGCTACGTTTTTGCCCGCCGGATTCATTTGGCAAGCCAAGTTCCCATTGGGGTGATTGATGTCTCCCGAGGAGGCACGACGGTGGAAACTTGGACTCCAGAGTCGGTTTTAAGATCAATGACCAGCGAGCCAGTGAAGCGTTGGCTCCAAGAATGGGATGAGAAGGTGGCCGCATGGGATGGGCAAAAGGACCTTGAGGAGCGGATCAAACGCCACCATCAGTGGGTGGAACGGATGACCAAAGAAGGTAAGCCGATTCCCGAAGATCGTAAGGTTCCTACCGAGCAGCGTCCAGGGCCTCTCTATGATGCGAACCGACCGGGTAATTCCTACTCTGGTATGATTGGGCCCCTTGAGGGGTTTGCGGTAAAGGGCGCTATTTTTCACCAAGGATATAACAATTGTTTTCGAGGGACTGAGGGAGCTCTCATGTATCGGGACATCTTTCCGAAGATGATTACTGCCTGGCGCCAAGCCTTCGGTGACCCAGAGATGCCCTTTGGCATTTTGTCACTTTGCACCGATGGGACCAAACAAAGCTTGGAGAATTACTCGGAGATGATGGCAAATCCGGGCCCATGGATTCGCGAAGCGCAGTATCAAACCTATCTTGAGTTCCTAAAGTCGGGTGATGAGAAGATTGGTTTTGTGAGCACTTATGATCTGAGGAGACGTTGGTATCACCCGCAGTTAAAGGTTCCCGCTGGAGAGAGAATCGCGCGTTGGGCGCTGGCAACGCAATATGGGTTTGAGAAAGAGATCCGTTGGAAGCCACCAATGATCCTCGAAATGTCCCGTGAAGATATTGATGAAAAAAACGCTCTCGTTGTTCGTTTCGATCAAGCCGTGGGCAATGTCGATGATGGTGGGGGAATCGAAGGTTTTGCCATTGCCGGGTCGGATCGTAAGTTTCACCCCGCTCAAGCGACGCATCTCGAAGTGGGAAAAGATGATCGGGGGCGCCCTCGCAAGGACCAGAAAGCACTTGTTTTAAGTAGCCCCATGGTTCCGGAGCCACTGCACTACCGATACGCATGGGGTCGAAACCCGATGGGTAACGTCCAAGCTCACCACAATACCGATCTTGCCCTGGCAACACAGCGGAGTGATGATTGGCCGCTCGAAGAGCTCTATCTCCCAGATGCTAGCCAAGAGGGTCGAGAGGTTTTGCAGATTATTGATGCACGGAGAGTCAAAGGCGAACTGCGCAAACTCGATGAGCAGCGCCACCGGAGGGCTGCTGAAGCTCTTCTGGAAAAGGTCCGATAGGTCTGGAGGATCTTACTTTGTGAGAGCATCATCCATATTGAGAAGTGTGCCAGCAATGACGACAAAGGCGGCACCATCGGATGTGCCAGCAAGGCCCTCAAATTCTTCTGGGTTCTCTAGGTAGCGTGATTCTGTCTTGTAGAAGAGCGTGGTGAGAACCTCAAGTTGAAGCTGCGTTGGTTTGACGGAAGTGGCAAGTCGAAACCCGGTTACCAGCTTGGTGGTGAGGTCTCCTTCAGTTTGATACTTCATCCTGCGAGCCAGTCCCTCTGCCATCTCTGCGAAGGCTTTGTCGTTGAGTGTGGCAAGAGCGGCGAGAGGGGTGTTTGAAACAAGTCTTCTAGAGGTGCAAACTTCCCTAGTCGGAGCATCAAAGGCGTCAAAGCCCGGAAACGGAATGCTGCGCTTCCAATAGGTGTAGAGAGCTCGTCGATAACGGTTGGGATCACCCACTTTGGCTTCATTCCATGGTCCGTCGTTGAAGGGTTTCCAAACCCCACTGGGAATGGGTGGTCTCACGGGTTGGCCATAGAGAGTGGGATTGAGCAGGCCTGAGACGGCAAGGTGATGATCGCGCACGAGCTCCGCGGTGAGACGCTGGCGTGGCCCTCGTGATAGGTAGGTGTTTTGTGGATCCTTTTCGCGGCTGAGAGAACTTTGTTTGCTGCTCTGACGGTAGGTTGCTGAGGTGAGGATCTCACGGATCAAGGTTTTGACCGAAGAGTTCATCTCGGTTTGGAAGCGAACAGCAAGATCATCGAGTAATTTGGGGTGACTTGGAGCAACTCCAGCGGCTCCAAAGTCTTCCATCGTCAGCACAAGGGAGTTTCCAAAGATCTGTTCCCAGACTCGTGCCACTAAGACCCGTGAGGTGAGGGGGTTTTCCGAGCTCGTGAGC
>JALRJZ010000325.1:269-2422 GCA_023261045.1 Akkermansiaceae bacterium | reverse complement strand
GAGCATCAGGATCGTTGTCGATGAATTGTGATCTGGATCCCAAGTCTGGATTGATTTCTATCATCTATCAGGTTGATACCGAGCAGATTCGTTTTCTTGAAAATGGAGATTCTTATACTCACGTGACTCAAGGAAGTGGCACAGCGGTGGCGACCTACGATCATTCAGTTGGTCCTTACCAAGGTAAGTTAAGTCTCTCAGTGACTTCAGGTCCGTTGGATTTGGATGAATTCATCTTGAATTTTGAATCACCTCCAGCCACTGCCTCGGTGGTGCTAAGGAGTTTTTCAGCAACCAAGAGTGGCCAATCCACTCCCGCTGACGGCTATTCGGGAAACTTCCTAAGACTCAATTAACCTCGTTTTTTAGATATGGCTATCTCTCCGCAGAGAACCCGACCAAGTGAACCCAATGAGCTGGTTCCACTTGATTACTTTTCTGAACTTCCTCTTGAGCAGTTTTTTGACCCTGATCGAGCCTTTGAAATTGATTTGGGTTGCGGTGACGGAAAGTTTGTCTTGGAAATGGCTCAGCATTATCCCGAGCGAAACTTTCTTTCGGTTGAAAGACTACTTGGGCGCGTGCGAAAGGTATGCCGGAGATCGAAGAACCTCGGCTTAAAAAATCTAAAGGTTTTGCGTTTAGAAAGCCTTTACACTCTCGAATGGTTGTTGCCGGCCGAGGCAGCTGATCGCATCCATCTCCTTTGTCCCGATCCTTGGCCAAAAGCGAAGCACCATCGGCGTCGCCTTTTTCAAGAGCCTTTTTTAAACGCTGTCACACGGGTTCTTAAGGGAGGGGGAGAGCTCCTTTTTAAGACAGATCACCCTGATTACTATGACTGGAGCGTCGAGCACCTGGATTCATTTGCACGGCTGGAAAAGTCTCCCTGGACTGAAGGAGATTTCTTTTATCCAAAGACCGATTTTCAGTTGCAGTGGGAAGCAGAAGGAAAAACCTTGCAGGGTTTGCGTGCCAGAAAATCAGTTAATTGAGCGAGGAGCCTTTTTCTTCGTTGAGCTTTTCAGAAGGGTGTGGGGCGACGAGTCCTGCCGATAAGATCATTTTAGTAGCTTGCTCGAGGGACATGGCACTCGGAATGACTTTTTCGTCGTCTACAAGGATGACAAAGCCAGTCATTGGATTGGGGGAGGTTGGAATAAAGACAGAGGTGGTGGCTTTGTTTGTAAGTGGGTCGAGGTAGCTTCCCGTAATAAATCCAATCAGACGACAGCCTGGACTTGGATATTCAATGTAGGCCACTCCTTGGTATTTTTGAGTTTTTCCAAGGTTTTTGAGAGCGTCAATGAATTGCTTAATGCTCGCATTAATGAAACCAATAACAGGAACGTGAGTTATGGTCTCATCAATCCAGCTTACGATCTTCTTTCCCGGCTTGTTCATGACGATCAGACCTACGAGGAAAAGAAGGGCTAGCGGTACGAAAAGACAGAGGAGCTGATCTCCAGGAAAGCGATCGCTTGTCCAAAGCTCTGCCTTAAATTCTTCTGAGCTTCCACCTCGAAGCCAGTTCAAACCATTAAGAGCGCCCTTGATTAAGATGAATCCAGTTTTGGAAAGAAGCTTTATGAAAAGGACAACGATCCAGATCGTCGCAAGGGCCGGTATGATCGCTCCCATTCCGGTGAGGAGTGGCCTTAGGATATTCTTGATCGTAAGGAGTGGTGTTTTCATTGATGATCAGGAAAGCCTGTGAGGCCTTTGGGTCTCTGTTTAAGCAGGGTGAACTCTTTCGAGAGCGCTGGCAACTCTCAGATTTAGTCCATGACGCAAGGCTAGGAATATGGGATCATTTACGGAGCGAGCGAATCTCAATTTGACCAAAAGGATGCCACGATTAATTCTTCTGATATTACCTCTTGGGATTCTGTGGTTTGTTTTCGATATTGCGATGGTTCACCCAGCTCAAGGGCATGGCGCTAGGTGGATTCGTCATCTTGATCCTGAGCAAGGTCAAATCCTGATCGACAAGACGCCGGGGCAAAGAGAAACCCTTGTAAATAGGGAAGCTGTTTCATTGAGCAGGCTTAATGAAAGCTCTCTTTGGGGTTCTCGGGGGGGAGTCGGTTGGAGTAAGGAAACTGAAGCGCGAGAGCATCAAGAGAGAGTGGAGTTAGTTTGGAGTCAAATCG
>JALRJZ010000325.1:0-259 GCA_023261045.1 Akkermansiaceae bacterium | reverse complement strand
AGGGAGAACAGCAGCCATGGCGGTGCTGGGCGCCAGTAACTTCTATTGCGAAAGTCGAGGCCTATCACCAGATCGAAAAATTGACCGGAATGGTTCAATCACAAGTTGCGCTTTTCGCTAATCAATTTCTTGGTCCTGGGCGATGGGGAGAGACGGCACTTGATGGCTCATTTGGGAGAATTCAGGGCCGCCCTACGACTCTCACTTGGAGTTTGGTTCCTGATGGCACCGAAACTCCTGGCCTCACCGATGAGGTTCG
>JALRJZ010000324.1:2177-2479 GCA_023261045.1 Akkermansiaceae bacterium | reverse complement strand
CTTTAATTGTCATCTCTACCGCGTCAGCACAGACCAGTCTGAGCATCTCGCCCTCGTTCGAGGTGAGATTGACCCAAATCAACCAGTGAGTGTGCGCGTCCACTCAGAATGCCTCACTGGAGACGTTTTTGGTTCTCGTCGATGCGATTGCGGAGGACAACTCCACACCGCACTTTCCCACCTCGCCGAAGAAGGAGGAGTCCTGCTCTACCTCCGGCAAGAAGGACGAGGAATCGGACTCGCCGCAAAAATTCATGCCTACAAACTCCAAGAGCAGGGTCTCGACACCATCGAGGCTAATG
>JALRJZ010000324.1:0-2167 GCA_023261045.1 Akkermansiaceae bacterium | reverse complement strand
GATATGCATCTGATCTGCGTGACTATGGAATGGGGGCGCAAATGCTTTATGACCTCGGAGTGCGCAAAATCAGGCTGTTAACCAACAACCCTAAAAAAGTGATCGGTCTCGAGGGATACGGCCTCGAAATTGTCGAGCAAGTGCCAGTGCGCCTTCCTTCAAATCCCCACAACGAAAGATACCTCGAAACCAAGAGAACTCGAATGGGACACCACCTCTAATTGACAATTCCCTGTTATCCACTCATAGAACAACTCTCATGTCGGCTATTATTCCTCCAAAACCGAGGGTTCCCAGCAGCGGGAAGTATCGTCTCTCGATTGTTGCAGCAAAATTTAATCAGGAATTTACCGATGCCCTTGTTGAAAATGTTGTGCAGGAAATTGAGTCCCTCGTAGCAAATGCCCGCGTTGACCTCATCCGAGTCCCCGGAGCGTTCGAAATTCCCGTGACCGTCAATGAAGTCATCGAACAAGAAGAACCTGATTGCGTGATTGCCCTTGGCTGCATTATTCGTGGAAACACCGCTCATGCCGAGCTCGTGGCAAATTCAGTTACCGACCAGCTTCAGCGAATCGCCGTTGATCGCAAGACACCAGTCATTCACGAGGTTCTTCTCGTCGAAGATGAAAAGCAGGCCTATGCGCGCTGCATCGGGCAAAAACTCAATCGAGGAAAAGAAGCAGCTCGGAGTGCTCTGGAAATGATTACCATCATGAAAGAGGTGAGGCGGACAAACCAGAATTTACGGTTACAACCCAGCAATTAATGGCCAGCCGTCGTCAAGTCCGCGAAGCGGCTGTTCAGCTCCTCTATGCGCGCTGCTCAAACTTAAAAAGTGCCGAGGGCTCCGAGTTTTGGGCGCTAATTCATCACGGGGCGCTGGTGAGCTTTGATAAAGCAAGGGTGAAAATCCTAGCGCACCTCCAACAAGGAAGATTAGCAACCGCTCAAAAACTTCAGGCCATCGTTCTCGATTGCGCTGCGTCGATTCTAGCGACAGACCCCAGTGAAAAACTTGCCAAAGAGATTAAGTCACTGACAGAAGATGAAATTCAATGGGCCGACACGGTCAAAAATCTTAGCAATCTTACCAAGGCAAATCTTGGAGGATGGCAAGCAGATCTCATCAAACTCTTGGTCGAGTCCAATGAGCTTAAAAAAAAACGCGCTACGATCCGCCTAAAAACCGAAAACTTCCCGCCGCTTCAACAGACTGCTCTCGACCAAGTTTTTGACAAGCTCGACTCCTATGACAAGCGAGTCCATATGGTTCACTTCCCCAAAAACTATTCAGAACAAAGGGAGCTTGCGCACCTTCATCAAATGACTTCTGAGATGAAGGAACTTGAAGATGAAGTGACAAAGATCGCCGATCTCGTCACTGAGAAAGCCACCGAGCTCGATGAGCTTATCGGTCTAAAATCTGAAAACTTTGACCTCTCGAGACTCTCAAAAGTAGATCTTGCAATCCTAAGACTCGCGAGCTGGGAAATCCTCTACTTAACAGAACTCGACCCTGCCATCTCAATCAACGAAGCCATTGAGCTAGCGCGTGCTTTTTGCGGAGAAGACTCTGCCTCCTTTGTGAATGGGATTCTCGATCAAGTCGCAAAATCTACGAGCGACCATAGTCAGCAAACCACTGAGTGATCTTCTTCACATTGGGCTCACCATCGACAACGACGAGACGATACCGCCAAGTCACGGATTGACGAGGAGCCAACTCAAAGGGCCTCTCTTGAATGGGCACCCAGTTTAAGAACATCTTTCCATCTGGCCATGTTCGAAGCCTTTGGGGAGCATCATGGTTTTTGGGATGGCCCAGAAAAACTAAGGAGGAGACTCCAGCCTGAGTGGGCCCCGAAACAGCCACCCAATCAGCTCGCGACTGGTGGCTATCTGCTCTCTTTTTTCCCAAAGAGGTAAGATAATCACTATTTTTTTGATTCCAGTCGAGAGGACCCCGCCAAGCTAATGGACCTCCATACCGATAAGCTGGTAACCGGAGAGGCTGCTGAGAAACATTCGCTTGCGTCACGACATAATCGACGAAGTAAGCGTCTTGTGAATCTTTAACGGAGATCGCAAGTTTCTCACGCAAGACGACCGTCTCAACACGGCTTTCGCCCTTGTAAGCGACCTGCTCTTGCTCCACGACAAAACC
>JALRJZ010000323.1 GCA_023261045.1 Akkermansiaceae bacterium | reverse complement strand
AAAACCTTCTTGCTTAGAGTGCTTCACGGTTATACTTCCCGGCCGTCCGCAACGACAATGACCCGTTCGTCTAATGGTTAGGACTCCAGATTTTCATTCTGGCAATAGGGGTTCGACTCCCCTACGGGTTGCCAAAAGGCCGCTAAGCATGTGATGATTGGCGGCCTTTTGTTTTTTGTTGGATGACGTTTTTAGGGGTCGACCGTGTGATTTCGCTCTTGGACGAGAGGCGACCGATACGCTCAAAAGGGGACTAGCGCCTCTTTTTCTTAAAGAGTTCGCTTGAAAAGATGGAGAGAGGAATGAGCAGCGAGAGGGCCGGACCGACGTAAAAAGTCATAAATGCTTTTTGAAAGGCTTCCATCCCCGATGAATCGACGCTCTCTGGACCCATTCCATCTCTGAAGATCCAAGCTGCTGGAATGAGGACGACGAATGAGAGAATCGAGATTTGAAGAATCAAGATGTAGATGAGTTCAAAAAAGCGGTTCATTGATTAATGGCGTAAGGAATAGATTCCAATCAAACAACCCAGACTACAAAATATGAGCAGGTGGGAAATGTAAAAAGCCACCTCCGGTCAAGGAGGCGGCTTTTGATTGAAAAGTAAAGAAGTGCTCCGGTGCGATTACTTGGAGGCTAAAAGCTCCTCCCGGCATTTTTCCAAGAGCTTCTTAGTTGCCTTAATCCCATCATCTTCAGAGAGCTGCCCGCCTTCATATTCCACTCCAACGTAGCCGTGATATTGATGGGCGAGAACAATTTTGAGAGCTTTCCGGTAGTCAGTCCTGACTTCGTTGCCTTCTGCGTCAAACTCGTGTGATTTTGCGGAAACTCCCTTCGCGAAAGGCATGAGTTCCTCAAGGCCCTTGTAGCGATCGTATCCGTGGAAGTTGCCAAAATCTGGAAGTGAGCCGCAGTTGTCCAAACCTACCTCTTTGAGCACTTTGGCCATCCAAGCTCCGTTAGAGGACAGTCCTCCGTGGTTTTCAACGATCACGTTGATTTGATGATCTTTCGCGAACGTCGCGAGGGCCCCTAAGCCCTTCACACAATTGATTGCTTTTTGCTCGTCGGTGTCACCCTCACCATGTGAGTTGACGCGGATGGAGTGACAACTAAGAAACTTGGCCGCTTCGACCCATTTTTTGTGATTATCGACGGTTTGCTGACGTTTCGCATCAGTGCCCGCACCTAGATGCCCCTCTCCATCGACCATGATCAGCACATTGGTCATGCCAAGATCAGAGACCCTTGTCTTTAGCTCGCTGAGATAAGCGCTGTCCTCGGCCTTATCTTTGAAGAACTGATTGACGTATTCGAGAGCGTGAATGTCATAGGTCTTCTTGGTGTATTCTGGCCATTCCATGTTGACCATTTTTCCTCCGCGAAGAGCGCGGTGGTTGGACCATTGAGCGAGCGAGATCTTAAAGAGGTCCTCAGCTTTGAGGGCTTTGGTGGTCTGTTCGGCGGAAAAGCTAGGAGCAGCGAGGGCGGCTAGGGAAGAGTGAATGAAAGATCGTCTTTTCATTCGGGGAGTTTCAGGTTGGACGAATCAGAAATAAAGGGGAAAATGTGGGTGGGATGAGTATTATCACAAAGAAGGGTGACGGAGGATTCAGCGAGCTTCTGTTTGGTGAGCGGGTGTCTAAGACCAGTGCTCAGATCGAGGCCCTCGGAGTGGTTGATGAGCTCAATGCAGTCATTGGACTCGCGAGACTCACCCTGGCAAAAGAGGGGCAAGACATGTTGGATCAAATTCAGGGCTGGCTCATCACTCTGATGGGGGAATTAGCGATGCCTTGCGGTCGGGAGAAAGATTTTGAGAAAGCTGGTTTTGGAAGGATTGGGCAGGAGCAAATCAGCTTCCTTGAGGGCTGGAGCCAGCAGCTCGAAGATCCCCGCTCTCCTCAAGGTTGGCTGAGGCCTGGAAAAGAGGGGGGAGAGTCATCAGCCCGCTTTCATGTTGCGAGAACAGTCGCGCGGCGAGCAGAACGCCGTATTTGGTCTCTCCCTGAGCAGGTGGCTACTCAAGAGGTCCGTATTTTTCTCAACCGTCTCTCAGACTATCTGTGGTTGATGGCAAAAACGGGCACCACGCCTTCTATTTGATCGACGGACTGGGGGTGACATTCGCCTAGAATGTCAAAACTTCCTGAGCCCGCCCCATGGGAGGGCGTCAAGCCCACAAAAAAACCCGCGGTTTCAGGAATCCTGAAAACCCGCGGGGTGAAAGAAACTTTGGAGGTTTAGCCGGCGTTGCGAACTTTTTTAATGATGCTTGCCACTGTGTTGCTTGGCTTTGCGCCAACTCCAAGCCATTTGTCGGCTTTCTCGAGATCGAGGGTGTAGTTTTCTCCGTCAGCCATTGGGTTGTAGGTCCCAAGCTGTTCGATATAGCGGCCATCACGGCGCTTGCGGCTATCGACAGCGACAATTTTATAATACGGGCGATCTTTGGAACCTTTGCGAGTAAGACGGAGTGCAACCA
>JALRJZ010000322.1:347-2503 GCA_023261045.1 Akkermansiaceae bacterium | reverse complement strand
CTCTATCGTCTTACCAAGAAATGTGATCCTTTGTTTGCAGAGGCCGGAGCTCAATTGACCCTAGCAGTGCTCGAGGGTGTGAAGAAACTCTATGGTGAAGCCGCCCCAGAGAAGTTGCTCTTTCATCACTTCAATCAGCTGCGAGACCGCTGGTTGGTCAAAGTAAGAAAAGGTAAATCTCTTGTCGAAAAAGCGACGACTTTCACTGCACTTCGTGAAGAGGAAGGCTGGTTTAGTCGATGCCACTATGATCCGTCAACAGGTTTTAGAATTGAAGAGTTTCACAATCCATTGAGCTCCATTTATGAGGTTTACCCGAATGCCGTACGTATGGAGTTGCAAATGATTGAGCAACTATTGGGTACGAAGGTTGTGCGCGATGTGGCGCTTGTTGGGAAAGGGCGTAAACGGGTGGTTTTTGAGATCGCGACACTTGGTGTAAGAGAAGAAAGCGGGCAACGCCCCTTCTCTCAGCGATCGCCTCAGAGGGACGATGATTTTCAGGACCGTCTCTTTTAGGAGAGAATCTCTTGGAGGACGCTCGCTGGTTTGACGCCGGTGAGTTTTTCGTGGAGACCCTTTCTTAGGATGGAAAGTTTTGTGTGATCGTATCCCACCAAGTGAAGTAGCGTCGCATGAAAGTCTCTTAAATGAACTTCTTGTCCATCTTGTGCGAGGTAGCCCATTGGATCTGTTTCTCCATAAGTCATCCCAGGTTTGATTCCTGCTCCAGCCATCCAAAAGGTAAAAGCATTGGGATTGTGATCCCTACCTAGGAAGGCCATTTTCGCGCCGTTGCGATTCTCTTGCATGGGAGTGCGGCCAAATTCACTGCCCCAAACCACCAGAGTATCGTCGAGCATCCCCCGTTGTTCTAAGTCGGTGAGAAGCGCTGAAATGGGTCGGTCGATGGATCGACACTTTCCGATAAAGCCATCATTGAGGGCTTCACTCTTATTAGAACCATGAGAATCCCATCCCCAATCATAGAGCTGAATAAAGCGCACGCCGTTTTCGGCGAGCCGTCGTGCTAAAAGGCAATTGTTGGCAAAAGATTCTTTCCCTAGCTCGGTGCCATAGAGGTCGTGCATGTGTTTCGGCTCATCATCAATGCTCATGACCTCAGGAACTGAAGTTTGCATGCGAAATGCCATCTCGTATTGAGCAATTCGAGTGATTGTTTCTGGGTCGGAGAGTTCGCGAAATGTTTCTTGGTTGAGCGACTGGAGAGCGTCGAGTGCTGCTCGCCGAGTCTTTGGGCTTACCCCTTTTGGATTGGCGGTGTTGAGTACAGGATCGCCAAAGGAGCGGCATTGCACCCCTTGGTAGACTGAAGGCAAAAATCCCGATCCCCAGAGAGATTTGCCAACTCGTGGAACTCGGCCCCCGGAGAGTAGCACCATAAAACCAGGCAAATTTTGGTTTTCAGTCCCGAGACCCCAAGTGACCCAAGAGCCAATTGAGGGGTATCCAAGGCGAGCTTGACCAGTTTGAACCATGAGCTGCGCTGGCCCGTGATTAAACTGATCAGTTTTCATCGTCTTGATAAAACAAAGTTTGTCGGCGTGCTTTGCAAGCTCGGGAAGGCGGTCAGAGAACCAAGCTCCTGACTCACCCTGTTGCTTAAAAGGGTAGACGGGACCAAGCATTTGAGGAGTGCCCTGAATAAAAGCAAAGCGTTGGCCTTCTAGATACTCTGAGGGGCAATCTTTCCCGTCGTATTTTTGAAGCTCTGGCTTGTAATCAAATAATTCTAACTGAGAGGGGGCTCCGACCATGTGGAGGTAAATGACCCGCTTGACTTTTGGATCTTTTGGAGAAAGGAGTGGAGCAAGAGGGGCTGCTTGATCTCTCTCAAGAGCAATAGATGATGAATGGGCCAGCTGGCTCGTCAGCCAAAGACTCCCGAGACCAGCGGCTGAATCCCACAAAAAATGACGCCGGCTAAGGTTTTGGAGGCGATGAAAGTTCATTGGCCGAGTTGGAATAAATACCGTTGAGACTCAAAAACTGATCGTCAATTTGTAGGACTGCTGGAAGGTTTTTGGGGTCTTCAGGACCAAATTCTGAACGAGGAACCTCCAGAAGCAGAGAGTCTTGCGATTCTCTGGAAATCACTTGTGGGTGATCGGAAGAGATTTGTCGATCTGTTGAGA
>JALRJZ010000322.1:0-337 GCA_023261045.1 Akkermansiaceae bacterium | reverse complement strand
CCCAATACCTGGAGCAGTGAGGCGAACTTTGATTTTCTTAGAGTTTGTTTTTGAGAGGAGCTCTAGTCTTGCGTCGTGCTTCCTAGAGGGGAGTTCTTCGCGAGCTTTTTGGATGAGTTCGGTAGCCTTCGGATTTGGGCTGGGAGTTCTCGCGACAGGAAGTTCTAGGGTGAATGTTTCGTAGCCCGGAAAGCATCCCTTCGAACAACACATCCATGCGGCATCTGCGCAAAGAGATACCTTTTTAACGTGAATTGTTTTGGGTGGAGTGATCGTGACGAGCAAAGTCACATCTCGTTCGTATCCATAACAGGGATACTCTCCCATAAAGGTGTGT
>JALRJZ010000321.1 GCA_023261045.1 Akkermansiaceae bacterium | reverse complement strand
TGCCTATGATTTACGCTTCAATTTTCCAGATGATTTCTATCACTTTTTCAACTTTGTCTTAGAATCCTCACCAAGTCTTAGTAGCTTCGATGGGCCAGCGAATCAGGGGGCACTTTCAAGAACCTTGGAGAACACTTACCAGTGGAGACTGCAAGAAAGCGAATCAAATCTTGAGGCAAATTTCTTCAGAATTGGCGTCTCACTTTCTCCAAATTAATCCCTCAGCTTCAGCAACCAATCGTGGAATGCGGCCTCATCGACCCCAAGTTGGACGGCCACCTTTTTACGTTGGGAAAGACAAGCCAATCGCTCAGGAATCTCAATCACCCCCTTCCCTAATTCTTCTTCCATCACATCGATAAACTTGGAAGGATGAGCAGTTTCCAAAACGACGGTTTGGGAGTCAGGGTTCGACTCACGCCAGGCATTTGAGGCTAGCCAGCCGACAGCACCATGCGGATCGAGAGAATAACCAGTTTGCTTGAAAACGTTCTGAATGGTCGCTCGTGTCTCTTGGTCATCAAAAGAAAAACCTGACACCCGTCCTTTCATTTGCTCCCAATGCCCGCCAAAAAGATTTAACATTCGGTCAAAATTACTCGGAGCTCCAACATCCATCGCATTTGAGATTGTCGAGAGGCTCGCTCTCGGCTCATACATACCGCTCTCTAAATACTTTGGCACGACATCATTGACATTGGTCGCCGCTACAAAATGTTCGACAGGCAAACCGATAAGCTCTGCCAGCAACCCAGCCGTCAAATTTCCAAAATTGCCACTTGGCACGACAAAAACCGGTTTCTGATCTATCGGAAGCTGCCGAGCTGCCTCGAAATAGTAAAAACTTTGAGGAACAAGACGGGAAATATTGATTGAATTTGCCGAAGTTAAATTGAGCTCTTCAGACATTTGGCGCTTCAAAAATGCTGATTTTACAAGACGTTGACAGTCATCAAAGGTGCCGTCCACCTCAAGGGCAATGATATTGCCGCCGAGGGTGGTCAGCTGCTTTTCTTGCAAGTCACTGACCTTTCCTTTCGGATACAAAATCACAACTCGCGTCCCTTCAACGCCATGAAACGCGCTGGCAACCGCGCCTCCTGTATCTCCACTTGTGGCAACTAGGATCGTCAGAAGCCCTTGATCATGACGCGTCAACCACCTCATCAGACGCGCCATAAAACGAGCACCAAAATCTTTAAACGCAAGGGTAGGACCATGAAAAAGCTCAAGCACGTATTGCGCTTGTGAAACCTCAACTAAAGGCGCAGGAAAATTAATCGCATCATACACGATCTCTTCCAAATCCTGGGAAGGAACCCCGTCTTCAAAGATGGCACTGGCAATCTGAAACCCCATCTCCGCAAAACTTAACTCACGCCACTTCTTCCAAAAGGAGTCCTCTAACTTACCAATCTTTTGGGGCATGTAGAGACCATTATCTGCAGGGAGAGAACGCAGAACCGCCTCTTTAAGGTCGACAAGTTTTTGAGGATTCTTGGTGCTATAGAATTGTTGAGACATTTGATTAAGAGGAAATCACACGAACACCTTGTCGATTCACTTTCGAAAGATAAAGCTGATTACCCAATTGCGCATCGGTAAAGACTTTTGAGATTGCGTCTCCAACCTTACTTGCAATCTCCTGCCCTTCACATAAGGCAAAAACACTGGGGCCAGCGCCTGAGATACTGAAGCCTAACGCCCCAGCACCCATGGCTGCACGCTTGGCCTTGTAGAACTCAGGAATCAATTTCTGACGCCGAGGTTCCGCGATCACATCGTGCACGGAACGACTAATCAAACCATAATCCTCTTGAATTAATCCACAGATCAAACCACCCAAATTCCCAATTTGTTGGGTGACGTTTTGTAGAGGAATCTCAGTTGGTAAAATCCCTCTGGCAACTTTCGTAAGAATCTCGATATCTGGATGAACCACAGCAGCCCAAAGATTCTCAGGAACGGGTAGTTGCGCGATATCAAGCTCCTGGTTATCTCGGATAAAAACAATCCCTCCCAACAAGCATGGCCCGACATTGTCGGCATGCCACGCCCCGTCGGCACTCGCCTCTCCGGTCATTGCAAATGGAAGGATCTGCTTCTTGGTGAGCGGTTCACCAATGAGCTTATTGACCGCAAATGCCCCTGCTACCGCACTCGCCGCACTGGAACCAAGACCACTACCGAAAGGCATTTTTTTGTGGATCTCCATTTCAATACCAATGTCAAGCATCCCGAGATGCTTGAGTAAATCTTGTGCTGCCACGCCTGCGGTGTTCTTCTCAACTTCGAATGGAAGCTTTCCATCATCCCCCGTAATCTGGGTGATCCGCAGCCCGGGTTCGTCAGCTAGCCTCACGACAACTTCATCTCCTGGCTCATCAATGGCAAACCCCAGCACATCATATCCACATGCGACGTTTGCCACCGTAGCAGGCGCAAAAACACGGATTTCTCGAAGCAGGTCATTTTGCATGAGGCCGCTCGGTATCAAAAGCATCCCAAGCTCGCAATCCTT
>JALRJZ010000320.1 GCA_023261045.1 Akkermansiaceae bacterium | reverse complement strand
AGTGTGGCAGATTTCACGATGCTCGAAAAACCGGCGCACATCTAATCTCGAGCCCCTTCTCTGGCATCGACACCCAAGCGTAGGATGATTGAAAGGCGCTGTTTGAGGGCGAGCATCGATCGGATGACACCTCTCCTCATCCACCACTCGCCTTGGAATCTCTCTGAACTCCTTACGGAGGCATCCGGAGATCTTTTAAAAGACCATCATTTCCTTGATAAAAGGTTTGAACCTCGCCGCGCTATCATTTCAATTTGTGGGGGACAAGATCGTCATTACCTTCACTGACAGCCTTCGTCTCCAAACTTCGTCACCTTTTTAATTTTTAGCAGCGATGGGTATTTTTAGTAAGCCACGCCTCAAAGGCTCTCAGGCAAAAAATCGGGACACCGTCCCGAATGATCTCTGGACGAAGTGCCCCGACTGCGGGGAGATGGTGCACACTCTGGATCTCAGGCAAAACCATCTCGTCTGCCCCAAATGCGACCACCACTTCCTCATGGGAGCTTACGATCGCCTTCAACTCATTGCCGACGAAGGCACGTTCGATGAGACTTCCGTCGAACTCATCTCCGCCAATCCACTTGGCTTTGATCATTACAAAGAAAAGGTCGAGCTCCTCCGATCCAAGACAGGACTCAATGATGCCGTGGTGACCGGTCGGCTCGAAATTGGCGGCTACCCTGTCATGGCCGCCGTGATGGACTTTAAATTCTTTGCCGGCTCGATGGGGTCAGTCGTGGGCGAAAAGATCACCCGAGCCATCGAGAGAGCAACTTTGGAAAACCGAGCAGTCATTATCTTTTCTTCCTCATCCGGCGCTCGAATGCAGGAAGGCATGCTCTCGCTCATGCAAATGGCAAAAACCTGTGGAGCCCTCGCCCTACACGGCGAAGCTGGCCTTCCTTACATTTCGGTATTTACGCACCCCACCACAGGAGGGGTGACCGCTTCTTTTGCCACGATTGGAGACATCAACATTGCTGAACCCAAGTGCATGATCGGTTTTGCCGGTCCGCGCGTGATCAAGGAAACCACCCACCAAGATCTGCCACCAGGCTTTCAGACAGCTGAATTCATGGTCGATCACGGGCTGGTAGACTCCATCGTCCACCGCCGTGAGATGCGCAGCAAGCTCACAACCATGCTGAGCTACCTCATGGACGGCAAGTCGAAGTAAGGCGAACTTTCAGCCATACCCAAACTCCATAGACGGGAGAAGCAGAAGTAAACGAGTCGCCCTCTCAAAGCGCTTATTCGTCGGCGTATCCGGGAATGAGCACATCGCGCGGGCGAGCGCCATCCGCAGGCCCAACGATGCCGCGAGTCTCAAGGATATCAATCATCCGAGCAGCTCGCGTATACCCCAACCGTAAGCGACGCTGGAGCAGTGACGTGCTCGCCTTCCCCTCCACCTTGAGAACCTCAATACACCGCTCGATGGTCTCTTCATCGGCATCGGAGACTTCTTCTGCACCATCCTCTCCGCCACTTCCGCCGCTCTCGATGACTTGCTGAATACTTTCTTCGAACTTTTGCTCACTCTGGTTTGCGCAGAAGCCCACGATACTCTCCACTTCATCGTCTGAGACAAAGGCACCTTGGGCACGCTCAAGCTTCGCTTGCCCTGGAGGCAAGAAGAGCATGTCCCCCTTACCCACCAATTTTTCAGCGCCCTTGCTATCAAGAATCACCCGGCTATCTAACGATGATGAGACCTGGAAGGCGATTCGACTTGGAATGTTGGCCTTAATAATGCCTGTGACCACATCAGCCCTCGGAGTTTGCGTGGCAACAATGAGATGGATACCCGCAGCACGCGCCTTCTGCGCAATCCGGGCGATACTACTCTCGATGTCCGCAGGGGCGGTTTGCATCAAATCTGCAAGCTCGTCGATGATGACCACAATGTAAGGGAAACGGTCAGGGATCTCCCCGAAATCATCCTGCTCGTCATCAACCATGGGACTGAGATCTCCATCCTCAAAGGCTCGAGCCATCGACTCAATGGCCTCTTCGTCGACGATTTCATCAATCTCCTTTTGCTCCTCCTCACTAATGACCTCGGGCTCTGGTAGGACTCTGTTATTGAAGCTATCAAAATTCCTCACTCCGAGTTTCGCAAAGATCTTATAGCGGCGCTCCATCTCATTGACACACCACTTCAAGGCACCAACAACCCGCTTGGGATCGGTGACCACCGGAACGACTAAATGAGGAAGTTTCGCGTAGACCTGCATCTCGACAACCTTCGGGTCGATCATAATAAACCTCAGCTCATCGGGGCCAAATTTATAGAGAATACTCGTAATAATCGAATTGATACAAACCGACTTTCCGGCACCCGTTGCACCCG
Organism: Akkermansiaceae bacterium; assembly: GCA_023261045.1. Classification (GTDB taxonomy): domain Bacteria; phylum Verrucomicrobiota; class Verrucomicrobiia; order Verrucomicrobiales; family Akkermansiaceae; genus SW10. The sequence continues at coordinate 210 of JALRJZ010000320.1, read as the reverse complement.
CAACCAAACAATGCGGCATCGCCGCGAGATCTCCAATGACCGTATTGCCGTAGACATCCTTACCCAAAGCGAGCGGGATCTTGCGCTTGGAACTCCGAAACGCCTCATCCTGTAGAAGCTCGCGTAGCGGGACAGCCACCTTCTGATCATTCGCAATTTCAATACCCACCGTGTCCTTACCGGGAATCGGAGCGAGAATATTGATTCGCT
>JALRJZ010000031.1 GCA_023261045.1 Akkermansiaceae bacterium | reverse complement strand
TCCATGCATCGAAAGATCTTGTTTGTCTGCACAGGCAATACCTGCCGGAGTCCGATGGCGGAAGGAGTTTTTCGCAAGGCAGCGGAGGGTCTGACCTACGAAGTGAGTTCTGCTGGGGTAGCAGCGCAGGCTGGAAGTATGGCAAGCAATGAAACTCGAGAGGTGTTAAAGGATCAAGGAATCGATTTAGGAGATTTTCGGAGCCGGATGGTCGATGACAAGATGCTCGGAGAGGCGGAGGCTGTTTTCTGTATGACCGCGGGCCATCTTGAGATGCTTGAGATGCTTTATCCCGAGTATGAGGAGAAATACCACCTCGCCTGTGACTTTGTTGAATTTGACGGCAAAGTGGGTGTTGATGTGCCAGATCCCATTGGGATGGGGCGCAAAGCTTACGAGTCTGTCTCCACGGTCTTAAATGAAGCGGTGGTTGGAATCTTGGGATTTCTCGAAAAACGAGCAAATAAGGCCTGATAAGTTAAGTGAGCGCTTGCCATTTCCCTCAAGAAGGGTCAGGGAAGGGGCGTCCTTATGAATGCAGAGTCATATCGCGTTGCTGTTGGGGCCGATCACGGCGGAGTTGAGCTGAAAAATGCCATTGTGGAAGCGCTGCAAAGTGCGGGCCGCGAGGTGATTGATTATGGAACTCACGGGAGTGATTCCGTTGATTATTCAGATTTTGCAAATGAAGTAGGGCGGGCGGTTCATGAAGGCCGGGCAGATCGTGGAGTCTTGGTGTGCACTTCGGGAGTAGGTGTCTGTCTCGCCGCGAATCGTTTTCGTGATGTTCGGGCAGCAAATGTTCGCTCGGTTGAAGAGACGGTCATGACTCGTTCCCACAACGACGCCAATATTCTCTGTTTGGGTCAGTCAGTGGTATCGACGGAAGTGGGCCTAGCGATGGTCGAGGCCTTTTTGGCAACTGACTTTGAGGGTGGGCGCCATGAGGCACGTCTTTCTAAAGCCTCGGGTTCTCGACTGCAGGTCACCGATCCTGAGGTCTTTGAGGCAATCGTTGGAGAAGAGAAACGCCAACGAAGCCACATCGAGCTGATTGCTTCAGAAAACTTTGCCAGTCCCGCGGTGATGGAGGCGCAGGGCTCTCTCTTAACAAATAAGTATGCCGAGGGTTATCCTGGGCGTCGTTGGTATGGAGGATGTGAGAATGTTGATGTCGTTGAGGAACTAGCGATCAATCGACTCAAAGAGCTTTTTGGAGCCGAGCATGCGAATGTGCAGCCTCATTCCGGGAGCCAAGCGAACACGGCAGTCTACTTTGCGGTGCTTCAGCCCGGGGACAAGATTTTGACGATGGATTTGGCTCATGGAGGTCACTTAACTCATGGGCACCCGGCAAACTTTTCTGGCCGGCTCTACGATGTGACCCACTATGGAGTGAGCGCGGAGGATGAGAAAATCGATTACGATGCTCTCGAGGCACAGGCAAAAGAGGTGCAGCCTAAATTAATTACCTGTGGAGCAAGTGCCTATTCACGCACCATTGACTTTGAGCGCATGAGCCAAATTGCGAAGTCGGTGGGGGCCTATCTTTTTGTCGATATGGCACATATTGCAGGGTTGGTGGCTGCAGGGGTTCACCCCAGTCCGGTTCCGCATGCCGATTTTGTCACTTCAACAACGCACAAGTCTTTGCGAGGTCCCCGGGGCGGAATCATTCTTTGTAAGGAAAAATACGCCAAGAAAATTGACGGGCGAGTTTTCCCCGGTGTGCAAGGAGGACCGTTAATGCACGTGATTGCCGCCAAAGCGGTTTGTTTTGGGGAGGCCCTCAAGCCAGGGTTTAGAGAGTATCAAGCACAAGTCGTCAAGAATGCTCAAGCGATGTCAGCGGCACTTGAAAAGAATGGTTACCGGATTGTTTCGGGGGGCACTGATAACCATGTGTTTATGGTTGATCTTCGCCCGGTTGGTCTCGATGGATCCATTGTTTCTGATACCCTGGACCGAGTCTGTATTACGGTGAACAAAAATAGCATTCCGTTCGATGAAGCTGGCCCCATGAAGCCCAGCGGGATTCGAATCGGGACACCTGCCGTGACGACTCGGGGCATGAAAGAAGAGGATGTCGCCGTGGTCGCTGACCTCATTCACGAAGCTCTCCTGGCTCGAGAGGATGAGGCTAAGTTAGCCGAGGTCAAAGAGAAGGTCCTTGCTTTCAATGCTGCTTTTCCTCTGCCTTGGTAGGCGCAAGTAGACCTTTGAAAAGGTCGCGGTTCTTTCGCGTGACTAGAGGGTTCATCGATTGAGGGGTTTAAGGAGATCATGGCTAAGGGATACGAGGGATTTGAAGCCTTGTGGCATAATCTCTTCTGGGAGGCAGAAGATGCTCCGAGCGAGGTGCCTTTGATGGATGAGTTTCTTGAGCAAAAGAGAGGCCAATCTCTTTATATCGGTTCAGGATCGGGCCGTTTATTGGGACCTTTGGTAGAGTTTGGCCATGATTTGGTAGGCTTAGAGCTTTCCCCTGAGATGGTGGCTCTCTCGAAGCAGTGTTGCCCCGAGGCAAAGGTGATCGAGCAGGCTTGGCAGCAACATGAGGGCCAGTATGGCTCGATATTAATACCTGCTTTTACCTTTCAGCTCTTTCCCGATCCTCAAAAGCAGTTGCAGCGTCTGGGCCAGCAGACAAATCATCTGTATCTGACCTTGTTTTTTCCCTGGGCAGAATTGTCCGGAGAACTCCCCCAGAAAGCATGGTATTTTGACCGCCGCATTTCTTTGCCAGAAGGCTTCCAAGGGGAGTTAGAAACTTGGCATCAGATTAAAGAATCAACGGGTTCGCTCCATCGTCGCCATCGATACACCTTAAGAGATCGTGACGGCCAAGTGCTCAAGCGTGAAGAAACGGAGCAGCGGCTTCGATTCTTTACCGATGTTGGCTTAAAAAAACTCTTCTCAACCTCAGGCTGGGAGATCAAACGCGAAATTGCAAACTTAGGAGATTACGAGGATGGTGATCTTGTCTATGTTTCGACCTTTCATCTCGAAAAAGTGGCTTCATGACCCCGCTGAATCTGGGAGGGTTCGCCGCAGCTTATCTTTTGAGAAGAAAAGTTGTTCAATGCCCCCAAACTTGACCTTTTTCCTTGGTCTGCCTAGCGTCCCGGCCCTAGCGCTATGAGCAACCCAGAAGGAAAGTCCTATAAAGATACGCTGTTTCTCCCCAAAACAGAGTTTCCCATGAAGGGAAATTTGACGGTGAGGGAACCAGCTCGCCTCGAAAAATGGAATTCTGAAGGCCTCTATTCGCGAATTATTGCCAAGCGGAAAGCTCAAGGAGCTCCCCGCTTTATTCTCCATGATGGCCCTCCATTTGCCAATGGGGATGTGCACATGGGCACCGGACTTAATAAGGTCTTAAAGGATTTTGTGATTAAATCCAAAACGATGGCTGGCTTTGAGGCTCCTTACATTCCTGGGTGGGATTGCCACGGTCTTCCCATCGAATTTAAGGTGATGCAGGACGAGGATGCGAGGGATGTCGAACCTGCAGAGATCCGTCGTCGGTGTGAATCTTTTGCCCGTGGGTGGATTGATACTCAGCGGGAATCTTTTAAGCGACTAGGTGTTTTTGGTGACTGGGATCGACCCTACCTGACTCTTGATCCAAGTTATGAGGCCAATATCATTCGCACTTTTGCCGCTCTCATTGAGAAGGGGTGTGTCTATCAGTCCAAAAAACCAGTTCAATGGTCCTATGGCGCAAAAACGGCTCTGGCTGAGGCTGAAGTTGAGTATCAGGATAAAACATCGACAGCGGTTTTTGTGAAGTTTCTCGTCAATGAGAATTCTCTTTTGCCCACTCAAACCAAGATCGCTATTTGGACAACGACTCCGTGGACCTTGCCTGCAAATCTCGGGATCGCTCTGCACGAGCGCTTTACCTACACCATCGGAAGGTATTCCAATGGTGATATCATTCTCGTCGTTCGTGATCTGGTAGCCGATTTCGAAGAAAAGACCGGCTTAAAGCTCGAGGAACAGCTCGGAGAGCTCAAGGGGGCAGAGTTGGAGGGGCTTTCTGCTCGTCACCCATTTCTTGACCGTGATTCTAAGATTATCGTAGCGCCCTTTGTGACGACGGAAGCTGGAACTGGCGCGGTTCACATTGCCCCTGGTCACGGGTCAGATGACTATGTGGTGGGCCAGCAAAACGGGCTCGATGTCCTCAGCCCTGTCGATGATGATGGGAAATACACTGATGAGTGTGGGTTGCCGGATTTGGTGGGGGTTCACGTTTTTAAAGCGAACCAAGCCATTGTCGATCTGCTCCGCGAGAACGGTTCACTTCTAGGTGAAGAAGTCTATGAGCACAGCTACCCCCATTGCTGGCGCTCGAAGACACCAATTATTTTCCGAGCTGTGGAACAGTTTTTCATCTCGATGGAACACCTTCGTAAAACTGCCCTTGATGAGATTGATCAGGTAAAGTGGCTTCCTAGTTGGGGTAGAAATCGGATTTATGGAACGGTAGAGGCCCGTCCTGATTGGTGTATTTCACGGCAAAGAACTTGGGGTGTTCCTCTCCCCGTGTTCTTTGATCCTTCAGGCAATCCTATTGTTAGCGCTGAGCTTGCTCATCAGGTTGCGAAGCTTGTTGAGAATGAGGGAACCAATGTGTGGTTTGAAAAGTCAGACGCCGAGCTCGCTTCACTCTTTGGACTTCCCGAAGGTTCAACGAAGTGTCGTGACACATTGGATGTGTGGATCGATTCAGGTTCTTCTCACGTCGCTGTCATGGACGCTCATCCTGAGTTGAGCTGCCCAGCGGATCTTTATTTGGAGGCAACCGACCAGCATCGTGGTTGGTTCCAGAGTTCCTTGATGCTGTCGGTGGGCGTTCGCGGTAAAGCTCCCTACAAGACCGTATTGACTCACGGTTTTGTCGTCGACAAGGATACGGGCAAAAAAACCTCGAAGTCAGATGCCAAGAAGAAAGGAAAACCCACCGATGCTGCTCATTTTTACAATAAGTATGGCGCAGATATTCTTCGCCTCTGGGTTTCTTCGGTGGACTGGCAAAATGAGGTTCCTTTTGGGGAGGACCTCTTCCAACAAGTCGGAGAGCCGTATCGTCGTCTTCGTAATACCTTTAAGATTCTTCTTGGGAATATGCGCGACGAGACCGTGGCCGAGCCGGAAAGTCTTCCACTCATTGATCAATGGATCATGGAACGGCTTCAGGTGGTGATTGCTGAGATCCGCGAAGCCTACGCCGCTTACGATTTCCGCAAGGTCTTTACCATTGTCAATCAGTTCGCGGCCAGTGACTTGAGCGCAGTTTATATCGATATCACAAAGGATCGCCTTTATTGTGATGCTCAGGAAAGTCAGCAACGCCAGGCTAGTGTCTGGGTCATGGGTCAGATCTTTGATTCACTTGTAAAACTGCTCGCTCCAATTCTTGCCTACACGACTGAAGAAGCATGGGAGTATGCTGGACGGGAAGGAAGTATCCACGAGCAGGATTTCCCGGAAGTAAATGAGAAATACGCTCAGAAAGTCGCGATTGATCAGGTTAGCAAATTACTCGAGATCAAGGCGATTATTCAGACTGCGATTGAGCAAAAAGTGCAAACCAAGGAGTTTAAGAAAAATAACGAAGCAAGTATTCTCTTAACTGTTCCTTCTGGGCATCCTTGTTTGGCTCTTCTTGAAGATCATCAATTTGCGACTGAATTCTTTATCGTTAGTGAGCTCAAGGTCGCGCAAGGCGATGGCTTCTCTGCAGTAGCTGAATTGACCGCGCATCCAATGTGCCCGCGTTGTCGCAAGTACGAGCCTCCAGTTGATGAGCAAGGTCTTTGTCTGCGTTGTGCTGACGCAGTCTAGATCGTAAGCCGCTGAGCGTTTCGATTCCCATGTTTCGAAGATGAAACTCGGGAGATAAGGGTGTGTTTGTCTACAATAAGACCTCGATTGTCTGACGTTCTTCTCAGGAAGAGCGCTCTCAGAAGCAAAGGAGTGTAAAATCTCGATTGGCAGCAAGAGTTTGACTCGTTAGAACAGGGAGCTCTTCTTCTCGAAAATTCAAACGACTCTTTCTGCCTCATGCAAATTTCTTGCCCTCATTGTTCAACGGCTCTCGATGTGACTCAAGACCACCTTGGTCAGCAGGTTCAATGTCCTGCTTGTCAAAATCGGCTTACGGTTCCCACGGAAATCTCTTCGCCCTCTGGTTCACAGCTACTTTCCCATCCAGAACGCACAGGTTGGGAAGAGGGTGATCATGCCAATGTCCATTTTGGCAAAAGTTTATTGCTCGGTGTTGGAAGTACTCTTCTCTTTTTAGGAATGATGGTTCCTCTGAAAGCAACAAGGCTTGGAGAGCTTTTTTTAATGAGGGGTTGGGTGAATTGGGTTGAAACGTTTCTGTTTGCCTGGGGCCTTGTGATTTTGACGATGAAATGGAAAAAAAATCAGGCCCAAGAACGAGCGGCTCTCTTAAATCTCTTTCCTGATCATCTCGGAAAAGAGATTCACGCAGCCAACGTGGGTTCTTTTATCGATAATATCTACGCAGCGCCCTCTACCTTGCGCGATAGCTTGATTATTAACCGCATTCGTAAAGCCTTGGAGTTGTTTGAATCGCGGACTGACAATAGTGAGGTGGGGAGTTTTTTAAACACACAATCTGATATTGATGCCAACCGCTCCAGTGGATCCTATTCTTTAGTGAAAGTGTTTTTGTGGGCCATCCCCATTCTGGGGTTTATTGGAACGGTGATGGGCCTCTCTGTCGCCGTGGGTTCTCTCGCAATGGCCGATAATACTGACCCCGAAGCATTGAAGTCATCCATTAATAGCTTAACTGAAGGGTTAGGCGTTGCCTTTGATACAACCCTTCTCGGTCTCATTCTAAGTATTTTAATGAGTTTCCCCTTGGCGGCCGTTCAAAAAAAGGAGGACGAGACTCTCACCATGATCGATGCCTATTGTGTCGAGAGGCTCATGTCCAAGCTCAATGACAGTAAGACCTTGGTGGGAGACGAGTTGATTCAACAGGCAAACAGTATTCCCGAACTTGTGAGTTCACTTGCTCGGGCTCACGAAACGTTTTTAGTCAATCTGAATGAGTCAACTCGCCAGCTTACCTATAATGGTGAGCTGATCCAAGATCGTTTGGAGGGACACCGGAGGGTCGTTGAGGGATCATTTACCGATGCCATTGAAAAAATGTCTCAAACAAGTAGTGAGATTTTTTTGAAATCACATGTCCAGCTCGAGAGGACTTTTGAAAATATCAATCACGGGATTCAGTCGATCAATCAAGCTCTCAAGGACCTTGGCGAAAAGGGAATTCCGAATGAGGCGAAAAAGAAAAAGGGCTTTTTTTTTAGAGCTTAAGAGATCGTGGCACGGCGAATTCAAGATCGTTCAGGGGCAGTTTCCTTGTTCCCTTTTATGAGCATCCTAGCATGCCTCATTGGTATCCTAACACTCATGATCAGTGTTGTCATGCAGGTGCAGCAGATTGAGAAGAACGGGCGAAGCGAAGAAGAACTTGCGAGGGCCCTAAAAAACCGCGCCCTGATTGCTGAAGCAAAAATCCTTGAAGAAGAAATCAGGAAGCTCGAGATCAAGCTAAACAAGGAGAAAGCGTCTGTTTCGGCGATGACTAAGATCAAGGATGCTCGGATTGTGCTGACCATGAAACTTGCCGAGCTAAAGAAAGCCCAAGAGGGCTCCATGACGGATGTTGAGCTTCAGAAGCAGGTGGAAAACATGAAAAAAGAGATTCAAGCCTTGCGTGCAGAACGCCCGTCCCTTTCTCGGCGTCTTAAAGTATTGGAGCAGGAGCTGGCACGACGCAAGCAAGCTCCTGAGCCCGTCGGGTCGGTTGTGGTGCAACCTCGAGGCATTGGGGAAGGAGGTGCTGACCATATTTTTTTCGTTGAGTGCCATTCAACCGGGATTGCCCTATTAGATGCAGAAGGCGGCCCTCAGATCATTTCGACAGCAGCGATCAAAACGAGTGGCGTGTATGCTCAATATCTTGACCATGTCAAAGAAACTGAGGACTCCATGGTTTTATTTTTAATCAGGAAAGCGGGTCAGGAAGCATTCCGCTGGGCGGCAGCGAGCGCGGAACTCAAATATCGATTGCCCACAGGTAAGCTGCCGCTGCCAAATGATGGCGAAATTGATCTCTCTTTGTTTAGAAAGTAGCGAGCATGGCACGACGCAGAAAATCAGAAGGCAATGAGGGGGTGAATCTCGATTCTCTGATGGATGCGATGACGAATGTCGTCGCGGTTTTGATCTTAGTTCTTTTGTTGGTTCAGGCTGATGTTGGTCAGAAAGTTGTCCAGTTTCTGGAGGGGCTTCTTCCTGCCAGCGAGCAACAAGTCAGCGAGTCTCAGGCAAAAAAAGGAGCTTTGGAGCAAAAGAAAGCCGAGTTTCAAAAACTCCTCCTAGAGGAAGCTCCTCGACCCGAAGAGGTGGAGCTTGAGCAACGACAGCTCGCCCTTCTTGAGAAGAGTTTGAAGGAGAATCAAGATTTATTAGCTGACCTCAACGAGCTCAAAGACTTGGAAAGAAAGATCAAAAATGAGCGTGATCAGGAGGCAACTGAAACTCGAAGAATCCAAGAGGAAATTGCACGTCTTGAGGCACTGCTCGACCAGACAAAAGTCGAAAAAGTCGATCCCACTATTGTTGGTATTCCAGCGAGTCGGCCGATTCCAAAGAATGCGGAAATCTACTACGCTTTAGTCATCGGTGACCGAGTGCATTTCATCGATCCCTGGAGCCCTCTCGAACTTTTTGAGAAAGAGTTTAGAAAAGCAAAGCGAGACTTTCCTAACCAGCGGATCAGGCAGCAAGGGGCAGATCGTTATATTTATCAACCGGGTCCAATTGTTGAGCACTTTGCCAACTTCGATTTTAATAATGCTCGGAAGCAGCAGATTAAGTTAGTGGCAAGACCGACATCGACACGGCTTCACCTCGTGGTGACCCCAGACGCAAAAGAGGGAGGCACCTCCTTTGAACAATTGCGTGCTAGGGGGAGCTTATTTGAAACAATTCTCAACAAATTGAGGGGAAATTCGAGGGCAGTCCTTATGTTTTATGTTCATCCTAATTCTTTTAACACCTATCTTGAGGCTCGTCGGATGAGTGATCGGGCTAAGGTTGCTGCGGGCTGGGAAATTAGAGGATCGTCAACCTATACGATTCGCATTGAGGATATTGAAATTCAGCGCCAGCAGGAACCAATACCATCCCAGCCAGGACCAGAACGCCCGCCATCTTTGCCTCAAAAGATTGATTAACAACCATCGAGTCGCGCCTTTTCAAAAGGGTGCAAAGGTGATTGAACAGGTCTTGTGACGGCGATGTTAGACGATTTCACATTCTCAAAACTGCAGGATCGCCTGCAAAAGGATGGGATCAATCCGTTTAACGCTTCCGCGATTTTTCGAGCAGTGCACCAAGGGTCGATCGAGGCCTCTGCTTTAGGAAAATCGGTTCGCAAGTGGTATGAGAGCCAGGAATTGTGTCAGCTGGAGGTGGTGCGTGAGATTTCTAGTAGCGATGGTTACACGCGGAAGTTTGTTTTGCGCTTTTGTGATGGTAAGGAAATCGAGACAGTCTTGATGGGATATGAAGGAAGACACACAGCCTGTATCAGCAGTCAGGTGGGATGTGCGATGGGTTGTGTTTTTTGTGCGACTGGCAAGATGGGATTGCTCCGTAATCTGACAGCTGGAGAGATTGTGGCTCAGGTGCATTTTCTGAACAGAAAGCTGGCCGCCGACGGAAGGCCGCCGATACGCAATATCGTCATGATGGGAATGGGTGAGCCTTTGCATAATTTTGAGCCGGTCATGGATGCGCTGGATATTCTCACCGATCCGAGAGGGCCCTGTATTTCGCCGGCCCGGGTCAGCATCAGCACAGTGGGTCATGTGGCGGGGATCCGGAAGCTTGCCGAGTCCGGAAAGAATTATTCGCTCTCTGTCAGCCTTCATGGAGCAAGTGACGAAGAACGTGGAGCCTTGATTCCGGTCAACAAACGTTGGCCGATTGCGGAATTATTGACAACCTGTCGTGATTATTCGGTGAAGACGGGTAGCAAAGTTTTCATTGCCTGGACCTTGATTGAAGGAGCCAACGATAGTGATGATCATGCCCGACGGTTGGGTGAACTTTTAAAGGGGATGTTGGTTCACGTAAATTTGATTCCACTCAACCCAACCGATGGTTTTGAGGGGCGCCCCCCTTCCGAAGAGCGGGTCTATCAATTCTTAAAAATTGTCAAACAAGAGGCAGGAGTGCCGGTGACTATCAGACAGCGTCGTGGGATCGATGTGGGAGCCGGCTGCGGACAGCTTGCTGGTTCCTAAAGCCCATGAAAACGTGAGGCAAATGCGCCTCTTTATTGTCGTCCTACTAGATTCCCCGAAGTTCTCGAGTGGCTTCGCCCACTTTGTGATTCGAGACTCCCATGCGTTTGAGAATCCCGACATGAAGATTGGCCAGAGTGGATCCTTCGCTCGTTACTAAATGTCTGCCTGTTTTAATTTGTCCGCCACCACCGCCAGCAAGAATGGTCGGGATATCGCGAGTGGCGTGAGCATTTCCATCTCGAATACCAGATCCGTAAAGAACCATGGAGTTGTCTAGGAGAGAGCCACCTCCCTCAGGAATATCCCTCATGCGCTCGAGCATGTAAGCATATTGGGTGCTATGCCAGGTGTTGATAATTTGGTACTGATCGAGCTGCTTTGGATTATTCTGGTGGTGGGAAATAGAGTGGTGGCCGCCACTCACACCATCGAGGAATGAGAAGTTTTTACCCGAGACTGCGTTACCAAACATGAAAGTTGAGACGCGGGTTGTGTCGGTCCAAAAGGCGAGAATCATGATGTCCATCATGAGTCTCACATGTTCTGTTGGATCAAACCGCTGGAGTGAGCCGATTCGCACGTCAAGAGCATTGAGTTGTTTGACTGCTTCGGGAGTGAGGTTTTGGCCTGATCCAAGTTGAGCGGCTTCGTTGGCAATCCGTCGCTCTACTTCATGAACACTTTCGAGGTATTGGTCGAGTTTGTGAGTGTCTTCCTTGCCCAATTGACGTTTTAAGCTTTTGGCATCGTCGAGCACGATGTCCAAGACAGACTGGTCTGAACCCCGAGTTTTTGCGGGACTACGAAAGAGTCGGTCAAAAGCAACTCGTGGGTTGATTTCACACGGAAGAGGGACATCAGGCTTTTTCCAAGAAATGTGTGAACCGTAGAGGCGGGTGAGATTGACATTGCGGTCAACGCCGGAGGTGACCGGCTCGGTACCGAGTTCGATCGAGGGAAGGCGCGTTTGTCTTCCAATTTCTTCGGCGGCAATCTGATCAATAGAAATTCCATTGGCACTCACGTCTGAGCCTTGAGTGGCTTGAATTGTCGTGCAGGTCAGCCAGCTTGCGGTTTTGTAGTAGTGACCATCTCCCTGATAGGAAGGAGGATTACTCAAACCACTAATGACCAGAAGTTGGTCTTTGACGGATTCGAGAGGGGAGAGAATCGGTGATAATTCAAAACTTCTCCCCTTGCCACTTGGAGTCCAACGGTCAGGACGAACGCCATTGGGCATAAAGAGACAAGCCATGCGAACTGGGAGAGCACTTTGGGTGGATTGCCCACGCAGCGGGCGCATTGCGTCAAGGAAAGGGAGGGCCAGAGTCGCTCCCATGCCTCGAAGAGCGCGACGGCGGGAGAGATGCCAGTTCTGTTTTTGAATATGGGCCATGACTTAATTCACTACGATCGGTAGCATGGGGATTCTATCCTCGTTTGATGATTTATGCTACTCCCTTGTTTTGAGGGGGCTTAGCCGATAGATTAGGGAAAGACTCAGAGTAGATAAAACAGTGATCTTGGTCCGATTCATTGGAATAATGGGATTCGCGAGCCTTCTCATGGAGGCTGGCCAAGATGGTTGGGCCTATCGGGAAGTCAGTGATCCTGAATTGCCCGAAGTCCGGCAAACGGAATGGGCTCGCGAGGATCTCGATTATTTTGTTCAGGCGCGCATCGAGCAAGAAGGCTTTGAGCCAGCAAAGGAAGCTTCGAAACGCCTTCTTGTAAGAAGAGCTTATTTCGATTTGCACGGGTTGCCGCCCTCGGCGGAGCAGGTCGAGGCCTTTTTGAGTGATCAAAGCGACAAGGCCTGGGAAAATCTTATTGAGAGCCTCCTTGCCTCTCCACGCTACGGAGAACGATGGGGGCGGCATTGGTTAGACGTTGCGCGCTATTCCGACTCCAATGGCATGGATGAGGACATCGCTCATCCATCGGCTTGGCGCTACCGCGATTATGTCATTGAGTCTTTTAATAATGATAAACCCTTTAATCAGTTTATTATCGAACAGCTCGCTGGAGACCTGCTTCCAGCAGAGAATCTGACCCAGCAGCGAGCTCAAACCTTGGGTTTGGGGTTTTTGTCTGTCGGGCCAAAGATGTTGGCATGTGACGACCCTGATAAGATGCGCCGTGATATTGTCGATGAGCAGATGGATACCATGGGGCGGGCTTTTTTAGGGATGACGATCGGGTGCGCGCGCTGCCATGACCATAAGATTGATCCCATTTCAATCGAAGACTACTACGGCCTCGCAGGGGTTTTCATGTCGACTAAAACCCTGACAAAATATTCTGTGGTCGCGGAGTTTCACGAGCACGATTTGACTGAAAAAAAGCATCGCGAGATGTGGGCTGAGGTGGCTCGCCTAGAAGAATCTAAGAATAGGAAAGAGACCCCTGAGGACGAGAAGGGTCGCCTCGTTGGTGAAATCTCTCGTTTAAAGAAAGACCTTCCTGCGCCTTTTAAAGTGATGGGTGTCACCGAATACCCGACGCAAGATGTCAGAGTTCACTTAAAAGGCGACTATTTGACCTTAGGCGATTTAGTGCCTCGTGGCGTTCCTTCTGCTTGGACTGGAGGAGAAAAGATTGAAATGCCAGCAGAGCAAAGTGGTCGTCTTGAGTTGGCCCGTTGGATCTCGTCAGCAAAAAACCCATTGACGCCTAGAGTCATCGTCAATCGACTTTGGAGGTGGCATTTTGGGCGAGGGATTGTGGCGACGCCTGACAATTTCGGCGGCCTTGGAGAAGAACCAAGTCATCCCAAGCTACTCGATCACTTAGCTTCTCTTTTTATCAATTCTGGTTGGTCGGTCAAAAGCATGCACCGGGTGTTGATGAATTCTGCAACCTACCGTCAATCGGCAAGTGCTGCGGGGGACATTGTTGAGAAAGATCCCGAGAATCAACTTCTTGCACGTTGGCAACGAAGGAGAGTCGAGTCAGAAGTGATCCGAGATAGTATACTCTTTAAGTCTGGTCGTCTCAACTTTGAGATGGGGGGGTCTCTGGTGGAGGTCCGCCCCAATAAGTACATCGATCGCGCGCCGCTTCAAAAACAGGCCCAGATTCCAAGACGCACGGTTTACCTTCCGGTGTATCGGAGCACAGGATACGATGATCAAAAGGTTTTTGATGCAGCAGATCCGACAGCCCCAGATGGGAATCGTCGGTGTTCAACAGTAGCGGGCCAGGCTCTTTTTTTAATGAATAGCGAGTTGATCCATGAGTCCTCGGACCATCTAGCATCCCTTGTTCTTGAGCACCCAGAATCAGAAAGGGGTGAGTGGTTGATTCGTCGAGTTTTGGATCGAGAAGCGACGCAAGATGAACTTTTAAAAGGACAGGAGTTTCTCTCTGAGTATCCGGATAGACAAGAGGGCTGGGCGGCCTTTGCAAGAGTGCTTTTTGCGAGCCATGAATTTATGTATGTGGAGTAAGTAAGGATGAGTTTGTGTCAAAATCGTGAAGGGTTACCAATGAATCGCCGAGAAATGTTGCAACGCTCGGGTGCTGGGTTTGGGGCATTAGCCTTGCAGGCGATGATGGCCCGAAATGCCTCCGCAATCCCCAAGGCACCACCGCTTCTTGGAAGCGCCAAGCGAGTGATTTTTCTCTTCATGCATGGGGGGCCTTCAACTGTTGATTTGTTTGACCCGAAGCCTTTGCTTGCGCGCGACACCGGCAAGCCCTTCCCCTTTCAAGCTCCGAGAATTGTCTCTCATCAGTCTAAGAATCTCCTCTTAAAGTCGCCGTGGAATTGTCAAAAACACGGTGAAAGTGGCTCAGAAGTTTGTGAGTTGCTGCCTCATATTGCTTCAATCGTTGACGACCTTTGTTTTGTTCGATCAATGCATTGCTCGAACTCACGACATGGTGGTGCTTTGTTAGAATTACACACCGGGTCAGATACATTCACGAGGCCATCAATGGGTTCTTGGATCAATTACGGGCTTGGAACTGAAAATGAAAACCTTCCCGGCTTCATCACCATCAATCCCAGTGGCAGTCATGGTGGGGCTGGAGCTTGGTCCTCAGCCTTTTTGCCGGCGCGTTATAGTGGAACCCGAATTGGGGGCAAAACCGCAGCAGAGATGAAAGTTCCCTTTATCGACAATCCCCTCAGAGATCGGGCCAAACAGCGACGGGAAATTGATTTTCTGAATTCCTTTAATAGAGAGTATGCCTCACTGCGTGGTTACGATTCTGAGTTGGAATCACGAATCGCTTCCTTCGAATTGGCTTTTAAAATGCAGATGGAAATCCCGGGAGTTCAAGATCTCTCTGGTGAGCCTGAGCACATCAAAAAGCTTTATGGCGCAGATGTTGATCCTACAAAGTCTTTTGGAGAGCAATGTTTGACCGCTCGACGTTTTAGCGAAGCTGGAGTGCGATTTGTGCAAGTGACTCATCGGTATTGGGATTCGCATGGAAATTTGAAGAAGGACCACGAGCGATTGAGTGCGGAAATGGACAAACCGGTTGCTGGGTTGATTTCAGATCTGAAACAGCGGGGCCTCCTTGATGAAACTCTTGTTCTTTGGGGCGGGGAATTTGGGAGAACGCCAACTGCTCAAGGAAGTGATGGCAGGGATCATAATCCTCACGGGTTTACGATGTTTATGGCCGGGGGTGGAATTAAACCGGGGACGGTATACGGCACGACCGATGATTATGGGTATTATGCCCAAGAGAACCCGGTTCATTTTCATGATCTTCATGCTACGATTTTACACATGATGGGGATCAATCACACAGATCTTACCTACCCGTATGCGGGCCGCGATTTCCGTTTAACGGATGTGGAGGGGAAAATCATCACTGACCTTCTCGCATAGGATTGGCCTCGCGAGAGCCTCGAAAAGCCATGTGCAATATTGAGTCTAAAAGGGGAAACGATAAATAAGAAGAGCTTGTAATACGATGCCCCAAACAAACGTATTTATTAAGGAGCGATCGCCCTTTTGATTTTATTTTGTCTCACTTCATCGTCAACGCCTCAAGGTTCTTTGTTGGTTGCTCTGTAGCCACCGGTGTTTTTGCGCACGGCTCTGAAGGAGAGTTTGATTTTTTTGAAGAGAAAATCCGCCCAGTTCTCGTTGAACATTGCTATGAGTGTCACTCCGTTGAGGCTGCAAATCATGGAAAGCTCAAGGCTGGCCTCCTGCTTGATTCTCGAGATGGAATTCGAATGGGGGAGATACAGGGCCCGCAGTTGTTGTGGGGGATCCCTCGAAAAGCTTGTTATTGAGGGCGTTGAAGCAGGAAGGTCCGGAGATGCCGCCCAGTGGGGCTCTTGCGGATGATGTGATTGCCGATTTTACGCAGTGGATTGAGGCTGGAGCACCTGACCCTCGAGACTCCTCAGAGCTCTCGCTGATTGACCGCTCGATTGATGCTTCAGACCACTGGGCTTTTAAGCCTCCGGTAGAGCCGATCCTCCCGAAGGTCCGACAAGAATCATGGCCACGCTCGCCGATTGATTACTTTATCCTCAGTGAGCTTGAGCAAAAGGAGCTCCAGCCGGTTTCACCTGCGTCCGCACGAACCTTAGTTCGTAGGATCTTCTTCAATCTGATTGGTCTTCCGCCAAGCCCTGAGGAGGTCGATCATTTTCTAGAAAAGGCGCAAAAGGATCAATCTCTCGCAGTGACTGAGCTTGTCGACGAACTGCTCAAATCTCCGCACTATGGAGAAAGATGGGGGAGGCATTGGCTTGATGTTGCTCGTTACGCTGAGGATCAAGCGCACACCTTCGGAGTCAAGAAGCGCGAGAATGCTCATCAATACCGAGATTGGGTGATTCAGATGTTCAATGAAGATCTTCCTTTCGACCAATTTGTTCAGCGGCAAGTGGCAGGCGATTTGATGCCAATCACCGGTGAAAATCTTTTCCGTCAATATTCGGGTCTTGGATTTTTAGGTCTGGGCGCGCAGTACTACAAGAATTCAGACAAAGCGAAGGCGGAAGCGGATGAGCTTGATGATACCATTGATACCCTCACACGTGGGTTCATGGGGCTGACAGTCTCGTGTGCACGCTGCCATGATCACAAGTTTGATCCCATTTCGATCGAAGACTACTACAGTTTAGCGGGGATTTTTAATGGCCGACGATATTCTGAAGTCCCCCTTGTTGAGCAAGAGGTAGTGAAGGCCTACAATGAGGAACAAAAAGTCATCAAAGATCTTGAGTCTCAACATCGCAGTGAGCTCAGGGGGCTTGGGAAGCAATATGGCAAAAATCAGCTCCAAGAAATCAGTCGTTATCTGCAAGAAGGCTGGCGCATGGGGGTCTTAAAATCACGGGGAGTGAAGTTTTCGCACGAAGAATACTGTAGCCAGAGAAATCTCCATCCGCATTTCGCTCGCAGGTTTCAGGAGATGTTAGAAAAGGGGAGAAAAAATGATCTCGAGAAGCGCCTACCTGAACTCCAAGGTTGGCATGACATTGAGGTCGATCTTGTGGATCCCCTCTCAGTGGATCAATTGAAGGTGCCAGAAGGTTTGCGCTCCCTTGCCGATGAGTTCCAAAAAATCGTCACTGAGGCCCAGCGGTCTTTTTCTCAGATAGAGGCTAAGGAAGTCGAGCTGTTAGCTAAAGCCCGCGACGAGGAAGATCGTATCAATAAAATCCTTGGGAAGATGGAAAAGGATCCTCAGCGGGTGCTTAAGAATATTTGGACCGAAGGCCATGCTCCTCTTCATGCTTCCGAGCAAGACGTTTACCAACATTTCCTCCAAGCTGA
>JALRJZ010000319.1 GCA_023261045.1 Akkermansiaceae bacterium | reverse complement strand
GATTAAGACAAGGCTTCAAGAATCGCCTGCATTTCTTGAGCGGCGCATTGTTCTGGGCTTGGTTGTGGGAAAACTTCAGCCGATAAATAACCACGGTAACCAATCTCTTTGAGCGCCTCGATGATTGGAGTTGGATTCGTGTGGCCCAGCCCCATGGCGAGGCGATTTGAGTCAGCAAAATGGACGTGTCCAACGTAATTTGCGGCATCCCGGATTGCTTGAGCGACATCGGTTTCTTCGATGTTCATGTGGAACAGGTCAGCAAGGAGGACGACATTTTCAAGTTGGTGGTCTTTGAGGAACTCTGCCCCCTCTGCTAAGTGGTTAATAAGGTTGGTTTCGTAGCGATTAAGAGGTTCGTAGATAAAAGAAACATCATGTGCCGCGGCTGCTTTTCCGGCTTCTCTAAGCGAGTCCGCTAAATAGCTTAATGCTTGCTCGCGGCTGACCTGTTCATTCCACTTTCCTTGCATTGATCCGAGAATTGCGGGGGCGCCGAGTTGTCCGCCAAACTCGACCATTTCGAGAATAAACTTGAGAGCAGCTGCTCGAATCGACGACCTTTGATCTGTCAGAGACAGGCCGTGTTTTACCATTCCAGCTCCTGTTCCGACGGCGGCAATGGAGAGTTCGTGTTCGTTGGCTAGAGTTAGGACATCATCAACTGAGATGTAGTCAGCCGAGGGAAAAAAAAGTTCAACGGCGTCGTAACCAAGCTTTTTAGCCGTGGCAAACGATTCAACGAGTGGTTGATGGAAAACAAAAGGACCTGCACTTGCTTCCGGAACTTGGCAGAGCGTAATGGCTGACTTCATAGGAGCTCAGGAGGTTTTAGACTGATTCGAGAATGACATTACCGTAGGCGGTGGGGTCGCCCGTCCGGATGAGTCCAATCGCATTTGGAACGAGTTTCTTAAAATCGAGGTGTGCCAGACGAGTTACTTCGAGTTGAGGCGATAAAACGCGGAGTTTTTGAAAACTCTCTTCGTAGCTTTGAATCGTTTCCTCTGGATTTGTTGAAAGAAATTCTTCAGCCTGCCAGACACGACCAACCTTAAAGTTGGAAGAAAGGAGGTCGAGTAGATCGGTGATCATTGGGATTCCTCGAGTAAGACTGAGATCAATCATTTCGACCTCTTTCCAGGAAGGGAACGCCCAATCGGCAATGACAAGAGTATTGGTGTGACGAATTCGAGCGATTAATTCGTTGAGAGCAGGATTTAAAATACCAGTTTGAAGCATCAGGCAGAAGAATCTGCCAGACGAATTGCGAAGACCAAGTCAAAATTGAAGGTGCCTTTAGAGGCTGAGATTTGGGTAAGAACCTAGAATCTTTACCAAGGAGCAATGAGTCTCCAAAGTGTTCAGGGCTTCGCCAACCTCGGGATCTTCGCAGTGACCTGCAAGGTCCACGTAAAAAATGTATTCCCAATCCTTTTGTTTGGAAGGTCGAGATTCAATTTTTGATAAATTGATTTCGAGCGAGTCGAAAGCTCGAAGAGCTTTTACAAGCGAGCCGGGTTTGTCGTGAACCGAAAAAAGGATGCTGGTTCGGTCATTGCCCGTTGGCGGGCAGGTTTCCTCTCCGATGACAAGAAAGCGCGTGGTGTTGGTCGCCCTGTCTTGGACGGCGGTTTCGATCATCGAAAGCCCGCTCATTTCAGCAGCGAGAGGCCCTCCCATGGCAGCGGCTCCTTCGTGGGCTTTCTCTTTTGCAATCTGAGCCGCCTTTGTCGTTGAGGAGCACTCCACCAAGTCTGCTTCTGGAAAATTTCTAAGGATCCAATTACGACATTGGCCAAAAACCTGAGGGTGAGAGTAGAGTGTTTTGATGTCTTCTCGGGCAATAGAAGCCATGAGGCCATTTTCGATACGCAGGAGGATTTGTGAGCAAATACGAAGTGGTGAATCGACAAAAAGATCCAAGGTCGATGAAACAGCTCCTTCAGTCGAATTCTCAATCGGCACGACACCATAATTGGCATGCCTCCGCGTCACCTGATCAAAGACATCGGAAAAATTCCCTTGAGCAGAGTAATCGACACTATGCCCGAATTTGCTGATAGCTGCTTGGTGGGTCCAAGTTCCCTCGGGTCCGAGATAAGCAATCTTCAAGTGATCCTCGAGTGCGAGGGCAGCGGACATGATTTCCCTGTAAATAGCCCGAATCGATTTTTCTGGAAGGCGGCCTTTATTTTTTTCCACCAAAGATTTGAGAAGAGCATCTTCCCGCTCAGGAGCGTAGATTTGAAGTCCTTCTTTTTTCTTGATTTCACCAACTTCGTGGACAGCGTCTGCTCTTTGCGAAAGTAGATCCAGAAGCTGTGTGTCGATTTGATCAATCGTCTTTCGAATGTCGTCAAGAGGCATAAAACAAGTTGGTTTGTGGAGCAGTGTGTAGACCTCTTCTACTCTTCTTCTGTTGAATCAGAAGTCTTATTGTCGAGCTCTTGTGAAGGGGGGAGAGTTGAAACCGGAAGGTCTTGTGAATCTTGAGGGGTGGCGCTAAGTGCTAGCTGCTGCTCAACTTCTACTTTTTGGTTCTCGGGTTTTTCTGGCTGATCTTGCTTTTCTG
>JALRJZ010000318.1:2322-2592 GCA_023261045.1 Akkermansiaceae bacterium | reverse complement strand
AGCCAACTCCAGGAGAAGCGAATTCGAGCGGGACTGCCGCGGGTCCCGTATTCTGGAAGGTGACTGAGGGGGTGGTTCGTCCTGAACCGGGAAGTGATCTTGTGATTGAGGCCCAAGTGGACGCAGCGGAGAGCGTGGAGTTGTTTTACCGGGTGAACTTTGGAGACCTCGAGAGTGTGATGATGAGCTCGGTAAGCCCGTCTCAGTTCAGGACGACGATTCCTGGTGCTGCCGAGGGGGAGCTAATTCGCTGGTATTTTCAGGCGACGA
>JALRJZ010000318.1:0-2312 GCA_023261045.1 Akkermansiaceae bacterium | reverse complement strand
AGATCGATCCCGTTCGCCAGCATTCCGAGAACCCGAAAACTCGCCAGAGTATTTTGGTGTCGTTGTTTCTGATCCCTCACTAGAAAGTAATGCTCCCGTGCTTGAATGGTTTATTGATCCTCGGGATTATGATCGTTTGCAGTCTTTTATTCAACCAGCTCGGGGTGGGCTTTATTTTCTCGGTGAGTATTATGACAACGTTGCCTTTACGATTCATGGCCAATCAACCGCATTTTTTGACAAAAAAAGTTATAACATCGATTTTAATAGTGGATATGGTTTTCGTTGGAGCGAGGGGGAGAGGAGAGTCAAAGATATCGACCTGATTACCAACTGGGGCGACAAGTCAAAATCTAGACAGGTGCTTGCTTATCAGATGATGAGAGACGCGGGAGTGCCAACTCACTTTGCGATCAGTGTTCGCGTTGAGCAAAACGGAGAGTTCTATAGCGTTGCTGATTTGATTGAAGATGCAGACGAAAGATACCTAAAGCGGGCGGGATTGAATCCTGAAGGGACCCTCTACAAAGCCTATGACTCTTCGCTGAGAAGAGAAGATCTAGGGGGAGATGACGGAATGGTTAAAAAAACAAGGAAAGAGCAAACCAATGAGGATCTTCATCGTTTTGTCCAGGGGATCAATCAGGAGGGAGCGGAGCGTTGGAATTATATTTTTGATCACGTCGACCTGCCGATGACAATCAATACCTTGGCTTGTTTGGTTGTGAACATGCAGACAGACATGATCCGCAAAAACTACTACCTGTATCATGATCTGGGCGATCGTGAATATTGGGCTATTTTACCTTGGGACATGGATCTGAGCTTCGGTCGCGACTATCGAGCTGCGACAGGAGGCTACTTTGATAATCAATTGTACTTTTCAGGATACACCTCATTTGAAGAGACGGGATCTGATCTCATCCTTGTTCGTTTTTTACTTCAAGAGAACGCCAAAACTAAAGAGATGTTTTTTCGTCGACTTAGGACTTTATCAGACCAGTTTCTGTTTTCGGATTACATCGAAGATCAGTTGGATTTCCAGTTGGGAAAACTCAATACCCAATTTGGGGAGGCTTCGGATGCCCAGTTGGATTTTCAAAAATGGGGATCATGGCGGCAGGGTAGTCCGGTGCCAGTCCCCTGGACTTTTAGGGATCCCGCAGTGGAAACGATGCAAGATGCAGTGAGTCGAATCAGAGAGCAATGGTTACCCGCTCGTCGGTTAGAATTATTGCTCAACACTCCTGAGCTTCCATCGCCACAAAAGAGGGAGACGGTTGTATTTGGCCAACTTGAAATCAATCCTCTCTCTGGAAATCAAGAGGAGGAATACCTCGAGCTTGTCAATGAGAGTGCAGTTGCTGTGGACATTTCTCAGTGGAGCATCGAAGGTGGTGTCAGATATCAATTTGCTCCGGGCACAGTGATTCCTGCAGGAGAGGTTTTAATTCTTAGCCCCAATCTCAAAGCATTTCGATCAAGAACGCAGAGTCCGACTGGCGGTGAGCAACATTTTGTTGCCGGCCCCTATGAAGGCAAGCTTTCGAACGAAGGCGAAACGATTGATCTTTTGGATGCTCAGGGAGAGCTCAAAGATAGTCTCACTTTTAGCGGTCAACTCCAGGGCTTCAATGGGAATGGAAGGGTCGATCAGGACGGAGATGGCCTGAGTGCTTTGCTTGAATACGTGATGGGTAGCTCTGACCTAAGGCCAAATGCGTGGCCTGTTCCGGCTGGTCAGAGTTTTACCTATCCAGAGAGTCTGAATGCTCCCGACTTGGCGCTGCGAGTCGAATACAGTGAAGATCTAAAAACTTGGAATCGTGAGGGAGTGGTGGAAGTGCAGCGTTGGGTTCTCAATGAGAATCAAGAAATGGTGAGGGTTACTCTACCTGCTTCAGAGAGAGCACAGTTTGTGAGACTGGTTGTTGAACGGATTCAATAAGAGGGCAGCCTCTTACGCTTTCGCTGAGCCTTTTGCTTATCAAGATGAGTCGGTCTTATGAGAATCAAGAGTGTTTTTTGAAGAAGTTGGAGGTGTCAGACGTAAGATAGAGATCATGCGCTTGCCTTTGATCATTCTTGTCGTGTTGTCTTCGTGGGTTTCCGCCCGAAAACCTAATTTTATTTTTATTTTAAGTGACGATATTGCACAGGGAGATTTGGGTGTCTATGGGCAAAAACTCATTCAAACGCCTCGGCTTGATCAACTCTGTGCTGAAGGGACACGTTACACCCAAGCTTATTGCGGGACGAGTGTGTGCGCGCCATGCCGTTCGTCCTTTTTTACTGGATTACATTCTGGGCAT
>JALRJZ010000317.1 GCA_023261045.1 Akkermansiaceae bacterium | reverse complement strand
AAAAGTCCGCCAAACCAACCCGCTCCTTGCACCTGTTTCGTTAAGAAGGAAAGATCTCTAGCTGAAAGCGAGGTCACTCCTCCAAAGGCTAATGTGAGTAATGAATCGGCTAACTCGCCCCTTCAGGCCGATAGTTTCTTCCTTCACTTACCTCTTTCGCCAGTGGTCGGCTGCCTTAAGAAGTGGCCCCCCGGATCTCTACCGATAAGCTCATTAAGCGAGCGAATCGCTCTTCATTGCTGCTATCTTCTTTGATTCTTTTGGTTAGAGGGTTCGCCTTAAAACCTCGCCAAATCATTGGTGCCTCTGGCTGTTCGACGAGGCACCTCGTCACTTTCGATGACGTTTTCTAGCTCATGAGTTGAGCTTTGTGTTGCTCTCGAACATTCAAAATCAAAGAAAAACTATGAAATACTTTAAAACAATCATTCTAATATCCCTCCTTCCCCTTTCTGCTTTTGGATGAGATGGATGAAAGCTTACCGCGCCGCCAGTTGGCGGTGAATCAGTTGCAGATGGCTCAGCATTCAGCTTCGCTCTGGACTATCGGTATCGGCGAAATAGTGAAATCTTCTTGGGATCATCTCAAATAGATAACCCAAATGATGTCGCTACTGAGTTCCACCAAGTTGCGTTAACGAGTTCTTATCGCTTGAGTCAGGATTGGCTGCTTTCAGCTCGAATTCCTTTTACCGATGCAACTCGTAGCGAAGACGGAAAATCAGATAATGCCATAAGAGGACTCGGCGATATTAGTTTATCAACCATCTACTCACCATGGACTAAAACTGATTCGCAATGGCGTAACTTAAGTTTCAATGCTGGATTGATCCTCCCGACTGGAACTCCACGTAACAATCCAAGGACTGGTTTGTTTGCTCCGGGTGTTTTTCAGCTCGGAACAGGAGCGACCCAACTTGCAGTTGGTGCAAATTATTTTGGATCGCTTAGTGACGACTGGAGTTACTTCTCTGGAATCAATACCACATTACCTCTCTATGAGAGTTCAAGGGATTTCTTACCTGCTGAAACATACTCATTGCGCGCAGGTATTAGTCGACTGATCACAGAGAACTTAAACGCAAAGTTGTCTTTCGATCTATTCCACGGAGGAAGAGATGAGTTCCAAGGAATAGAAATCGGAAATACAGGGTCTACGGTTCTTAGCCTGAATCCTGCGTTGATCTACAGTATCAACGACAACCTGAGTGTCTCTGCCTCAATAATCATCCCATTACATCAACGGGTTAATGAGGTCGCCCTCGGAGTCGGGCCACTTAGCTCTTTTGGAGTAAGCTTTAGCTTCTGATGTAAAATCAAAACATGCCACCATCAACGACTTACTATTCGTTGGTGGTGGCATCTGATCACCAAATCAAATGTTCTCTACTCCTCTTCTAACGGTGGTAGGAGCTAAATGAAAAACCTGCTCCTGAAAAGGAAGCGGCTCCAGAAACACCATCAGATCTAACTCCAATAAATAAAGCGTCCGTGAGATCAGCTCCTCCTTGTCGTAATGAAGAGGGGTAACTGAAGAGGTATCCATAAACCTTCTGAGAGGACCCACAAGCGTGTTCCCTCAACACCTATCTCTTACTCTCCAATCGTAACGAGGTAGTCGAATATCCAAAGATTAGAACTGACGCAGTCAAACAGAGGAGACTTATCTTAATACTATGCTGATGATAAAGATGAGAGGTATTCGGTGGGGTCACCCCCGCGGCCATCATCGCGATGTTCGACCTTTCCGAAAGATCTCTAACTCCTCGTAATCTGGCCTCATCAAAATAGAACCCAAGCCCCAATACAAAGAGCAAACTAGATAGGGAGGATCGTCGATCAAACACTAAGGCGAATTGTTGCTAATCAGCCAATAAATCAACGAATTAAGGGATACTTATTGAGGATCATTCTTATGCTCGTCATCTCCCTCTGATTTCTTTTTGTCTGAGTCTTTGAGAAGGTAGGCACCCGCAATCGCCATTAGTCCAAGCATGATTGGAGCATTCGATGCTCCACCATTAAATTGACGATCCATGAGGTTATCAGCCCGTCGAAACTGATCATCATCTACGAGAAGCCATGACAGGAAAACCACGCATCCTATCACTGCGGTTGAAAGAAAACACCAAGCAACAAATTTCACCCCTTCACTCAAGCAATCCAAAAAACAAAAAACAAATCAAACCCCAGAACCCCAAAGACCCTATCTGAAGGTGTTATATGAGGGTGTGAATGGCTATGAGAGAATGAAAACACAACAGCTTAAAACTAAGCTTACCTCAGCTTAATGGGGTGGGTTGAACGAATAGTCGTTTCGAGAGAGAAGACGGATTCCACCCATCAAATAAGAACCAAAACAACAGCCCCGTTTTTGTAATTAAACATGCCACAAAAATTCTTTTTGCTGTGATTAGGACTTTGGTATAGACCTTGAGCTAAGATGGTTGGCAAAAGCATTGCGTTTCTCTTGGCCGTAATCATCGGCAACCCAATGTGCTGCTGCGCGGTCGCCACTCTATTTGCTGATGACTCCTCAACGCAGCCAAAGCCAACATTACATTCGTGTTGTTCTCATTTGGTGGAGGATAACA
>JALRJZ010000316.1 GCA_023261045.1 Akkermansiaceae bacterium | reverse complement strand
CGACCTCATAGGCCTCTTCGATGGTGTAGGGTGCGATTGTTTCAAAGGTTTGTTCGATGTCCCATGGACAGCCCGCATCTGGATCGCGCAGGGCGCGCATGATTTCGACGAGGCGGGGCATCCCCCCTTTGGGGTTTTTGATCAAATCCTAGAGAGAGTTCTTGAGCTGATGCTTGTGGAATAATAATGGCTTTATTGATTGCTGAAGTCAGGAAGTTGCCAGCCCATACCGAGAGCAGAAAGGTCGCCATAATGAGAGACTTCATATTACGGGGAGCCTGAGTATAGGAAAACTCGAGGGCGACGATTGAAACCATCACTTCAGAGGCGGTCAAAAGAGCATATGCGAGTAATTGCCAAGCGACAGATGGTCTTTGTCCTTGATCAATCCAAGATTGAGATAGGGTCACAATACCAAAGGCAGCGGCCGCGAGAAAGAGCCCGATGCCGATCTTTCTCAAAGCGGTGAGCTTGTAGACTTTATCGATTGCTGGATAGACCACAAAAGTGAAGAGAGGAATGAATGTGAGAATCAAAAGGGGGTTGATTGCTTGGATTTGGGATTCCAGCCAGTCGATACCTAGAAAGTGGCGATTCATATCTTGTGCCTGGAAGACCCACGAAGAACCCGTTTGATCGAAAAGAGCCCAAAACATGGCAATAAAAAGATAGAGAGGTAGAAGTTTTCCGATGGCAACTAGACCCTCACGTGAGAAAAGCTCCCGAGTAAATTTCTTTCCACCAGGAGGGATATGGATAAACTTCTTCCGCCCCATCCAAAAAAGGATTGTGGCAAGAGCCATGAGAACTCCAGGAACTCCGAAAGCCCAATGAGGGCCATACCACTTGAGGAGCCATGGGGTCATAAGCGTTGAGACGACTGAGCCTGCGTTGATCGAGAAGTAGAACCAATTGTAGATTTTGGTCAGCAGATGAGAATTATTCTTTCCAAATTGATCTCCCACATGAGCGGAGACACAGGGTTTGATTCCTCCAGAGCCGAGAGTAATGAGGGTTAAGCCCATAAATAACCACCACTTGGAATCACCGGCAGTTCCCATGAAGGCGAGAGCTGCATGGCCAGCGCAATAGACAAGTGAGAGATAGATAATGGTGCGATATTTACCCAAGAAAATGTCGGCAAGAAGAGCTCCGATCATGGGCGTAAAATAAACCCAAGCAACGAAATCATGATAATAAGCGGTTGCTTGAGTCTCACTCATTTTTTGCCCCCCCGGGCCATCCATGAGCCAAAGATATTGAGTCATAAAGACAACGAGAATGGTTCTCATTCCATAGAATGAAAATCTCTCTGCGGCTTCGTTAGAGATAATATAGGGAACACCACCTGGCATTCCATTGGTGTTGGATGGCTTGGATTGGTATTGGGAATTCAAAATGTCAAAAAACAGAAGGTCCTATGTATTTCGTTAAAACGACCGAGCGGGTCAACAAAAGATACACCTTTTCTTTGTGTGGTGATGATCCAGCTTTGCTTATAAAGCAATGGGCTGTAAAGAAATCGGCTGATCCGTAGGCTCACAGTGCCTCCTTCGAACTCGAAATAAAAACTTGGGTGGTCAGCGAAAGTCAAAAGATTACCACTCAATTGCGGCTGCTGCCCAGGTGAGGCCGGCTCCGAAGGCCACCATAATAATATGATCGCCCCTTTGAATCTTTCCGCTTCGATGGGCTTCATCGAGGGCGATGGCAATTGCGGCAGCAGAGGTATTGCCATACTTGTGTAAATTCACAAAAACCTTTTCGTTGTCGACGTCGAGTCGGGAGGCGATTGCATCAATGATGCGTAAGTTGGCCTGATGAGGGATGACTAGAGTGATGTCCTCGGGTTTTAAACCGGCCTTTTCAATCACACAATTGGCCGAGTTTTTCATTCTCGTGACCGCATGCTTAAACACCTCTTTTCCAAGCATGGCAAGAGTCGCAAGGTGTTCATTGGCATTTTGAAGAGTAATGGGGCAAGCTGATCCACCTCCAGGGATATTGAGCAAATGAGTTTGAGCGCCATCGGTTCCAATGTCAGTTGAGAGGATCCTCCCATCGTTCGGTCCGGAAGCGCGAAGAACCGCGGCTCCAGCGCCATCACCAAAAAGGACACAAGTTGTGCGGTCCTCCCAATTGACGAAGGAGGAGAGCTTTTCGGCACCAATAATCAGAGCGCTTGAAAACGCCCCGCTCTCAATCAAGCGTTTCGCTAGTTTCATGGCATAGAGAAAACCTGAACATGCGGCTGAAATATCGAATGCAACTGCTTTAGGAGCACCAATCTGCTGTTGAATGTAGCAAGCTGTCGCTGGAGTGAGTGTGTCTGGGGTGATCGTGGCGACGATGATCAGCTCCACCTGCTCTGCATCCATTTGAGCCTGTTCAAGCGCCTTGAGGGCTGCCTTTGACCCAAGATGAGAAGTGAATTCGTCGTCAGCGGCGATTCGGCGTTCCTTGATGCCCGTCCTCGTAACGATCCATTCATCGGAGGTTTCGACGATTTTTGATAGATCATCATTAGTGAGGACCTTCTCGGGGAGGTAGCTTCCTGTGCCTGCGATCGTCACACCCTTACTCATCAGCGCAGTGAAGTTCAGGATTGGCAGTTGGGCAAGCCTCGAA
>JALRJZ010000315.1 GCA_023261045.1 Akkermansiaceae bacterium | reverse complement strand
CAAGTCCTCGTCGCGCAATACACGGCGGGACGATCGTCTTGGCTTTGGTGATCGAGTGCGTAGCTCCTACGCAGCAGCCCGCGAGATGCGAAATCAAAAATCGCATCACCGCAAAGCCACCATGACTCGCCATGCTGCCATCGCAGAATCCTCGGACTACCTTGAGCCCGAGGATTACCTCAACCTCTCGGCCCTGCGGCTCTTGTTGAGCTGGCTCATGGCACTTGTCATGATGCCTCTGTGCTTTGTCACCGTCATCACGCTCTTCCAGAGAGTGGGCCAAGAGCAAGTGCTCGGATCCTTTTGGCAATCACCAGAGTTTTTCCAATTTGCCGTTGGAGCCGCTCTCATGGTTGCGTGGCTGGTCATCGGTATTGCCAATGACTTTTTTCTCCTCGTTTACGTGCTCGGTCACGAAATGACCCACGCTTTGTTTGTCTACCTTTGCGGGGGGCGGATCAGTGATTTAAGATTCAGCTCCGACGGGGGCTACATCATGACCAATAAGTCAAATATCCTCATCGCCCTTGCCCCCTACTTTGTTCCCTTTTGGTCGGTCGTGGCGGTGGCGGTCTACGGCTTCATCGACTTCTTCTACCCTTCTGAAATTGCCGACATCACCTTCATCACCTCGATCGGATTCACCTGGTGCTTTCACATCATCTGGACAATTTGGATGATTCCAAAAGATCAACCAGACTTGAAGGAACACGGCACCTTCTTTTCCTTAATGATCATTATTTTCGCCAATCTCCTTCTCTTGGCCGTCCTGTTGTGTCTGACCTTAGACTACCTCACAATGAAAGACTTTGCCTTTAATTGGTGGAACAATTTCCTCAACCTCTGCGAGGCCTTTCTTCGGAAACTAACGACCGTCATCCCCTTCTAAGCTCTCGGGAGCCATCTTTGGTGGTGGCTGAAGGAGCAAATCTTGCGCGGTGATTTTTACAAAACTTCCTGGCTCACCAGAGTAACGAATCGTTTGATTTTGATCGAGAACATAGACGTAGGGCCAACGTTCAATCCGGTAGAGCTTTGAGAGCGTCTGCGAAGAATCAGAAAAGTTCTTCCAAGTCACCGTGCCATCGGCGATGTGCTTTCTCAAAGTGAGCGGATTATCCATATTCACGCCGAGGATGACGACATTCTTTCCCTCGAATTCCTCTTGGTAACGCCTCATGAGCTCCAGGGTCTGATCATGAGCAGGCATCAAGGCGTTCCAGAAGAAAAGAATGACCACTTGATCCTGATAATCAGAAAGCTTGGAAACCTTGGTGGTGATTTCCACTCCCCTGAAATTGGGGGCCTTTGTCCCAACCGTCAGCTTCGTCATTCGGAAAATCTCATCCTTCAAAATTTCCTCGGTGGTCGTGCGCCCGACCACTAAATTTGGCGCCTTGATCGCAGCTCGGAGTTTCTCCTGCCGGTGATACATCCCGTGTTTCTCGTCACCAAGGCGGCGGTGCAAAATCGCTTGCCCCAAAGCAGCCGCTCCTCGAACTGCTGGGTCAGGGTTGATCTCTTCAATCTTTGCGAGCATCCCCATCGCCCGAGGATCCTGCACGTGAGTCAGAGCAATACAATAGGGACCGACCTTTGGATTCTTCAGGTGGAATTTCTCCACCGATTGTTGAATCTGGCGAGCCGGAGTCACCTGACCAGTAGTCGCCTCGAGAACAGCACCCGGGGTATTGACCAACAACCAAGCCGAGTAATCAAGGCTCCAGGCCTCAGAGAGTTCATCACGAATCTCTGCCCAAATCTCTTTACCAGCGGCCAAAGGATCCGGACGTCTTAACCAAGCGGCATTTTGAGCATCATTATCAGGAGCGGAGCGAACATCCTCGGTCCACGTGCCGTAGGCCTGCTCGTAGGCACGTGTCAGTTGACGCGCTTTCTCAGGAGTGCCTGCGACGAGCATTCCCATCCCACAAACAAAAATCAGAGCAATCTTTCTCATCATCTTTCAAAAATTCTCAGAGCTGTCTTTTCTCAGCCTTCACTTATAGAGCTTCACGAATCGCCATTTTTGTCTTCGGCCACTCGCTTTGCGAGTTCGTCGTGTTGCTCTCGCGCCACAATATAGCCGACACAATTCTCGGCTCCACAACGACAAGGATGGTCCTTGTAGTTTTCCACATCAAAGCCGTAGTCGAAGGTGATCTCCTCATCGACCTCAATGTCTCTGAGAGCTTGGAGGAAAATCCTCTTCCCATCCTGAACCGCTTCGGCATTTGGCTCACAAGAATGGTTCACGAGGCGAGCCGGATTCCATTCGACATTCCCATCGAGATCCCACTTTTTGGTGAGATTAAAAATATAAACCGCTGCCGCACCGGTCTTTTCGGCCTTCTCCATCTGCTTCCAAGCCCGCTTCTCGCTCTCGTCCTTACTAATGAGATTGCCCACGTATTCGATAAAATACTGCTCATCTTCAATGGGGAGCTTGGCATAAACACCGCGCCCGTGGATCTCTGAACCCCGCACTTCGACATAGTCGCTTTCGCCGCGCTTGGTCAACTTGGCAATCCGCTTCGCTTCTGCTTCTTTGGAGAGCTTTTTCTTCCCTTTCTTCTTACCCATGAATCTCTTGGTTTTGACTATTTCAATTCCTCGATCTTTCTGACAGGGA
>JALRJZ010000314.1 GCA_023261045.1 Akkermansiaceae bacterium | reverse complement strand
TTTGAAATGCACGAAATGCACGCAAAACCTGATGGCTTTGTCATTACGTTTACGGAACCCGTCGATCCCCAAACAGCAAAGAACCCTAAGTCCTATCAAGCAGCTGCGTGGACCTACATCTATCAAAAAGGCTATGGAAGCCCGGAGGTCGATCAAGCGACTCCTGTCGTCGAAGCGGTTGAACTCTCTTCAGATCGTAAGTCAGCACACCTCAAGGTCTCCGGTCTTGTCAGAGGACACGTGCATCACTTCAATCTATCTGGGGTAAAATCTTCTAAGGGTGAGAGTCTCTGGCATCCTGATGTTTATTACACCTTAAATAACATCCCCAAGTCCTAGGGATCATCCAGCATGGCAAAAACAAGAACCGCGTTTTCACAAAGGGCGCGGTTTTTTTGTGGGTAAAGCTCACCATCGACCCCAATAACGTGGAGGGCGAACCCCGGCGATTTCGCGGTGTTTTCTCTTCTCTACTTCCCAACTTTTGACTCTACAAAACAAACTCTAAAGCACAAGATCGTCGGGTTCGTCTAACTGATTTTAAAACCGAAAGATCATCTTGTGAGCGCTGAATCCAACAAAACCAAGATCGTCCCCAAAAAACATCTCGTTGCTTTCATTTTAACAACCTGTTGCTTTGCCCTGTGGGGATTTGCCAATGATGTGACCAACCCATTGGTCAAAGTCTTTAGAGAGATCTTTCTCATGAATAATGCGGAGTCTTCACTCGTGCAGACCGCTTTTTATGGCGGCTATTTTACGATGGCTTTGCCCGCTGCTCTCTTCATTCGAAAATACTCTTATAAGTCAGCAATTATGGTTGGCTTCACCCTCTACGCAGCAGGCGCCTTCTTGAGTCTACCCGCGAGCATGGCCGCAAATTTCTACTTTTTTATTCTTGGGCTCTACGTCTTAACCTTCGGACTCGCCTTTCTTGAAACAGCTTGCAACCCCTACATCATGGCAATGGGTCCTCCAGAAACCGCAACCCAGCGCCTTAATCTTGCCCAAGCTTTCAATCCAATTGGAACGCTGACAGGAATGCTCGTCATGACTTCCTTAATCGCGCCTCACTTAGCGGTGAGCGAATTTCGAGAAAACATGAAGGACCATCAGGTCGAAGCAACGCAGTATTTATTTACCCAAAATAGCTCCTTACCTAAAAACACCGTCATCAAGGAAAACAGAGTGATTCTTCCAGACCAATCGGAGGTGACCTACTACAAAGAAGGTCTCCCTGATTACAAAACAACATACGGAAAACTTGATGGGAGCGTCACCGATGGCCTCACCGCAATGAGGGTCACTGCCCCAGAACAGTTTAGAGAACTTCAAAAGACTGATCTTGGTTACGTTCGTCTCCCCTACCTTGCCATTGGTGGAGTTGTCCTTGGTTTTTTAATCCTGTTTTCGGTGACAAAAATGCCCTCGTTCAAAGAACAAAGCCAACAAACTCCATTTAAGACAATCTGTCGAAGAATCTGGCAAAGACCGCATTTTCGAGAGGGAGTGATGGCCCAAGCTTTTTATGTAGGAGCTCAAATCACCTGTTGGACCTTCGTGATTCATTACGCCATGGAGGTGGCCCAACTCGACCTTGAGGAAGCCGGGCTTTGGAATGTGGCTGCAATGATAACCTTCCTTTTATGTCGCTTTTTCTGCACCGCCCTCATGAGAAAAATCAGTCCGGGTTGGCTCATGGGAAGTCTCGCGATTCTTGCCGTCTTTCTTTTGCTCGGCGCCATCTTTTTGGATCACAAGATTGGGTTGAGTTGCCTCGTTGCAGTCTCGGGGTGCATGTCGCTCATGTTTCCAACGATCTACGGGATTGCTCTTCGATCAATGACGCCTGAAGAATCAGAAATTGGATCTGCCTTTTTAATCATGGCCATTGTTGGAGGGGCCGTTTTGCCTCTCTTGCAGGGAGCTTTTATCGATGGTTTAGGGATCAAAAACAGCTTTTGGCTACCCGTATTCTGCTTTATCATCATCGCCATTTATGGGTTCCGGGCATTTACGCGATTTGAGAAAGAACCACTCTAACTTCTGCTGACTTATGACAATTCTTCCTTGAACCTTACGCTCACCACTCCAAGCTAGTTCCAACAGATGAATATCCAGAGACCTACTTCTAAAAAACGGGGATTTACCCTCGTCGAACTCCTCGTCGTGATCGCTCTCATTGCCGCTCTTGCCTCTCTTGCCATTACTGGGGTTCGTAAAGCGTTCCAATCCGCAGACGTTGCAAAAACGAGCCAAAACATGAAAGAGATCTACAATGCTCTCGAGACCCTCACCAGTGAGGGTGTCGACACGGGGCTTCACCCACCTAATTGCTTCCCTCCAGCAGCGGGCACCTTAGAAGACGACCCTCAGCCTGATTTTATTTGGTGGGATCTCGTTGCTGAGAAACTTGGATTTGCGAGCCAAGAATCCAGTAGTTATAAGTGGGCCGAACCCTTTTCAGAAACCATTTTCCAAAACCCTCTTTCTGAGAAAACCCTAGGTGAAGGAAAGGATGACTGGACCTCTCTCTACAACGACCCCGAAATCACACGTGGGAGTTTTGCTTACAATGCCGAGCTAGGGGGAGACGTCAGTGCTAATGCTGATTCTGAAAGCGCTGATGTCATTCCA
>JALRJZ010000313.1 GCA_023261045.1 Akkermansiaceae bacterium | reverse complement strand
TCCCGCGAGTCAATAAAAGCACCAAACACCCATCCCCCCATTCGGTGCAAACAAAGTTGAAAACCCAATTCCGGCCGAATCCATGAATTGGCGACATTCGTAGCTATGCGCAAAGAATCGCTTGAATTCCTGGAGACCTATTTGAACAACGTAAGCCCCACGGGCTTTGAACACAGCGGCCAAAAAGATCCTGGAGAGATTCGAGAAGCGATTCCCTCAATTTTTCACGGCAGTCTACATTGGGGCCTCCGATGAGCTGCAGAATCTACGCCAGTTTGGTTTCTGGTTGCTCAACCGTGCGGCATTTCAAGATGTCGAGCTCGACCGGCCCAATGAGAACGGAATTCTCATCGTTCTGGATGTGAAGGCAAAGAATGTCGCCATTAGTTACGGCTATTCTCTTGCTCCCTACCTGAATGAAGAGAAGACCTTTGATGCTCTCTCTGCTGGCCATCCTTCCCTACTTCAGGGAGATTATTTAGAAGCGCTGGGCTTGATTATGAAAAGGTTGGAGCGTCTTCTAATTAAAGCATGGCGAAGGGTACAACGTGATCCGGAAGCTGCTCTCGCACTAGAGGGGGTTGCTCCTAAGTTTCGGACAAGATCTTTACGAAGGATTCGTGAGGGGAATCGGTTGACGACTGGTTTCTCTCGGGCGGAACAGAGAAAGGGGGCTTCTCAATGAATGGGTTGCTTTGCCTTCTCAGCACGTTGTTGCTCTCGCTGCTTGCATCTGCCCCGCAATCCTCTCTTTACCAGGGGGTGCCTGGGTCGCTTGGCGAGCTTAGGGAAACTCAATTCTTTGATTTAAACCATGGGCTTGCGTTCTCGCCAATTCAGGAGCCTCCGGCGGAGTTTTTTGTGCTCGAGCAACCAAGTCATCCCATCAAAGCTAGTTCTCAAGACGACCCCATTTTACTTGAGGTAACCGTGGGGCAGCCTCAAGGCCAACCCGCACTGGCTCAAGCAAGCGAAGGTGAGGATGTGGGAGCAGAGCGAAGGGTTGAGCGCATGGAGGAAGCCTCGACAGCCCCCGTATTGATTGTCAAAGAAGATGCGACTTTGTTGGGGCAATTGCGCAGAGATTCGGTAGATTTTAGCCTGGTTCTTGCAGCGGTTTGTCTTATCCCGATAAGTCTGATGGTTCTTTGTTGGAGGTTCTATCTTGAGCAAAAGCGTGATTACGTTTTTCCTGATATTCAGGGAAGTCCCCTCATGGGAGCGCCTTATGCGGCTGGGGTTGGAGGGGTAATTTCTTACTCTTCGGTGAATCACCCCCCTTCGAGGCAGCGGGAGGATGGTTTGAGTTACCTTGAGAGAATGTAGGTCGTGATTAGAGGCCTAGTTTTTACTTGCCATCCAGTCGATTTCGATTAAACCGTGAGGGCGCACAACACTGAAGCTTTGGAAGTCCGGCTGCCTTTCATGTTATATAGGTTCGGGGGTTCCTGTTTGAATGACGGCCGGGCTTTCGTGTGTTGCGTAGGGGCTTTGTAAGCATCGATGTGATTGCTCTTCGCTATCAGTGCCCTTGCTAGGGAGCCTAAGATGCGCGGTCTTCCTTGTTTGAGTTCTCATATCTAGCTGGCTTTGTAGTTTGCAACACAGCCTCGTTTGTTCTACGCTTTGCCGGTGAAAGAGTGGGCACTGGTGATCTTGTTAATGTGCGGTTTCGCGATCCCTGGGTGGGCTGAAGATGATCTCTCGTTTAATGATCAGGAGGTTCCAACCTCTCTTGATGATTTTCGCCAAATTCAAAAAGCACTTCAATCCCATCTACCAAAGGCAAGGGCGGCTACTGTGTGTCTCAAGCTTGAGAACGGGTCAGGAAGTGGAGTGATCGTTAGCGCCGAGGGTCTCATTCTTACGGCTGCGCATGTGACTGGTGGAGTCGGTAAAGAAATGACCGTCATCATGGAAGATGGAACTGAGTATCGTGGAGTTTCCCTTGGGTTGCAGTCAGAGACAGATGCCGCGATGTTTCAGATCATCGATGATGGTCCATTCCCTTTCGTAAGCTATGATCAGGAGGACACAACAAAGCTTGGAGATTGGCTTTTTGCTTTGGGGCACTCCGGAGGTTTCGATCAGTCGAGGGGGATTAATGTGAGGGTGGGGCGCTTGGTTCGTGATGCAGAGTCAACGATTCAATCTGACTGTATGTTGATTGGTGGTGATTCAGGTGGACCCTTGTTTAACATGAACGGGGAGGTCGTTGGGATTCATAGCCGAGTTGGTGGCTCCAAAGAGGAAAGCATGCATGTCCCTCTCCGTGAATTTCAGAGAAACTGGGAGCAATTGCTTGGTGAAGAATTTATTGGGGAGGGTCCATTCGCGCAAAAAGGTGTCCCTGGCACGGGTTTTCTTGGAGTTCTTGTGGAGCCGGACTCAGACGATGGGCTCAAAGTAATCGAGGTTTGGGAAAATAGCGTGGCCCAGCAGACGGGAATCCTTGTGGGAGATCATCTCATCGAACTCGCAGGAGAGAAGCTCACTGCTGAATTGTTTCGTGAGGAAATGAGAAGGCGCTGTGCTGGTGATGTCATCGAGCTGCAATGGAAAAGTGGGGATCAGATCAAAAAGCAAAAAATTCAACTCGGACAGAGGCCATGAGAGTATTGACCGCCATCTTCTTATTCTTTGGTCCC
>JALRJZ010000312.1 GCA_023261045.1 Akkermansiaceae bacterium | reverse complement strand
AAGAGGAAGAAAGAGATGGATCATCAAAAAAAGAAGTGCGAGAGATAAGGGGTAGGCATAAAGCTCGAGAGGTCTTTCATAAAGGTCAGCGGCTACATTGGTTCCATCAATTTCGATAGTGTCAATGCGAGCTCCGAGAGTAGAGACCTGAGAATCAACTTCTTTTGGAGATGCCGCCATGAAGAGACCATTCGTCGCTGTTGAGAGTGAGCGAAGAGTCTCGTGGCTCGCCTTTGTCATGAGGTCCGTGTTTGGAATCGTGACAGGGGTTTGGTCGAGGCCAAGAGCAACGGAAAGAATAGGGATCTTGTTTTTTTGAAAATGTGTCAGGATTTTTTCTGGGTTTGCGCCAGTCACATTATCTCCATCCGAGACGATCATGATGGATGACCCCGGTGGTGGTTGATTTGTCAGAAGTTGATCGGCGCTCTCAAGTGCAGCGAGGATATCAGTGCCTCCAACAGGGATTTCACCTGGGCTGATTTTATTGATTCTCTCTAAGAGCATCGTTCGATCGAGGGTTACAGGGCACTCTGGAAAGGTTCCACCCGCAAAAGAGACGAGACCAATTTTGTCGGTGGGGCGCTTGTTGACGAATTCTCTTAAAAGAAGTTTTGCGGCATCAATACGGCTGATTCCGGACACATCGGTCGCTTCCATCGATGTGGAAATATCAAGCAGGACGATGATGTTCTTGGCGGGTCTTCGGTGTTCGCTGATTTGAGTGCCTCCGGTGGGCCGAAGGACGGTAATGAGCGCTAAAATCAACGAAAGAGAGAGTGAAACGGCAAGAATGCGTCGTCTCACTGGAGAGGCATTGGTTTTAAGGTGACAAACTTCTGCTCCTTGCGTGAGGAGTGAAATCGCTCGTCTTCTCTGCCGGTACGCCCAGAAACCTACTCCATTTGCGATGAGTAAATACGGAAGAATCCAAAAAAGATGATTAGGTGCTAAGAAGTCCATAACTTAGGAGATTTCGCGAAGCAGGGTCTGTCTGAGGATAAAGGCGGTGGCGAGTAGGGCGACGCCTACGATCAGAAATTGAGGGTAGAGGTCTGCCTGGTAGATGAGCGCTGGGTGGGTTCTTGATGTCGTTTCGAGAGAATCAATGGTATCCATAACTTCCTCGAAACCTTTGGTGTCCCTCGCTCTGAAGAATCGCCCATTTGTGATCGCTGCGATTTTTTCTAAGTTTCTTGTGTCAAATCTGATGGGTGCTCCAGCACCTTCAAGCCAGCCATAAAGAAAAGGAGAATCACTTCCGATACCCACTGTGTGAATCACGATACCTTTTTCTTTCGCAGCTTCCGCAGCCTTGATTGGCGTGAAGACGGGGTCATCGACGGTATGATCACCGTCGGTGATAAGCACCATTGTTTTTCGCGATTCACTGTGGTTAAGAAGAGTATTAATACCCGCGCTGATTCCACCCGCAATATTGGTTCCACGTTCAGCACGCGCGAGGAGGTCATTCTGCAGCTGATTCACGTAGGCGAGCAAATAGTCATGGTCCGTAGTTGGTGGGACTGCGGGATAGGGATCGACGCCAAAGATGACGAGGCCAATACGATCTCCAGAACGCCGTTTGACAAATCGAGCGATTTGATCTCGAGCCACTCCCAATCGATCTTTGAGGGCGCCGGATCGGATGCCTTCTCGAACGGTTTGATCATCCATTGATTGATCAGGATCAAATGCATCCATCGAATTCGAATAATCGAGGACGAGCATGATATCAGTTCCTTCCTTAGTGATTGGAACGAGTTCGACGTCGCGCTGTGGTCGAGCCAGCGCGATGAGCAAAAAGATTGCGGCAAGCGATTCGAGGGCGAGCAAGAGATGTCGAGGTGCAAAAAATCGGTTTGGTTTCGACGAGGTGTAATGGTTGATCGATGAAACCGCGATTGCTGCTGGAGCGGATCGCCAGCGCCAGATGACTGCTCCCAAGAAGGGGAGAGTCAACCAAAGAAGATAAGGATGAGCGAAGATGATATCAGTCATTGGAAGGCTGATTGTTTTCGACCGGAATGGTTGCTTTGATGAATGATCGCACGAGATGAAATGAATTCTCGAAGTCACTAGATTGAGGCTGGTGCTCAGCAAATTTTACGGCGTCGGCAAGACGAGCAAATTCTGGAAGGTCACGGAGGTATTGCGGCGGAATGGCGGGCAATTTTTGGAGACTTTGGATCAATTCCGCTGAAGTTTTGGCACGTGCTTTTACCCGGTATCGATCAGCGGTATAACTCTTAAGGATGTCCGTCAGGCGTGAATAGTAGATCGGAGGGGGAGCGTCTTTTGAGAGAGAATCCAATCTGCCGAGCGCTTTTTCCCATGCGGGTGTTGTTCGTATGACTCCGGTCCGTTTTAGCAGATGGAAAATGACAAGGATGAGAACTAAGGTTCCTAAGAGCCATTGCCAGAGTGGTTGGGTATTTGTTGGGGCGACACTCGATTTTTCAGCGAGTTTCGGAATTTCTTCGGTTAGGAAACGATCTGAGTTTACTGGGCTCTCTGGGACATCTGGAGGTAGAGAGATGGTGAGCTCTGGAAGCTTGAGGTTGATCAAATTTGGGGAGATTCTTTTTGTCGGTTTTACCGAGAAGGTTGCGCTCTGTTCACCGAGCTGCTGAGAACTGGTCGCGACAAATGGGATTTGGATCCTCCAATTTCGATAACCCTTCAAATTTAGAGATCCCTTAGAAATCTCTCCTAAATGATGGATCGGTTGT
>JALRJZ010000311.1 GCA_023261045.1 Akkermansiaceae bacterium | reverse complement strand
CTCCTGGAGATTTGGGCCCCATCAACGCTCAACGTGCCTTGGCCCTTTCCGCGAACCCTTGGTTCTACCAGGTGGGCATCCGCACGGGTACTCAGAGATTTTTATCAGTTGCTCGCCAATTCGGATTCGGCAGCAAAACGGGGCTGCCATTGATTGGAGAACAAGATGGCAACATTCCAACTGCCGAGGAAATCCAAGAAAAAATGGGGCGCCCAACAAGCCATGGTGATACCGCCAACCTTTCTATCGGCCAAGGGCTGGCAACCGCGACCCCCCTTCAAGTTGCGCAGGCAATGGCAGCGATCGGAAATGGATCCGCACTGATGGAGCTTCAACTGATCCGACAAATCCAAGATTTCCATGGGCGAGTCATCGAGGCTCCCAAGTTTAAAAAACGCGCTGATATTGAGATCAACCCCGTAGCCATGACCATCACGCAGGAGGGGATGCACGATGTCGTTAACTCAAGCTATGGAACCGGGAGAGGATCTCGCCTTTCCTTTACGGTGATGTGCGGAAAAACAGGAACGGCTCAATGGAAACCAGAAAAGAATCAAAATCTTGCCTGGTTTTCAGGATATCTGCCCTACGACAACCCAAGGTATGCTTTTGTTGCCGTTTATGAAGGAGTTCCCGATGAAAGGGTGAGTGGTAGCAGAAATGCCGCTCCCCTTGTCAGACGCTTCTTTGAACACTTTGAGGAGGAGCTCAAGGAGAGCCTCAAACCCGCAGCCAAGGCTCTTGTGATCGTTGAAGATGATTGGAGTGAAAACTCCGACAGCATTCCAAGAGCAATTACGGTTAGCGAAGATGAAATTCCCGTTGCGAGCCCAATTACAGACGATGAGATCCCTGTAGCAGTCCCCTTTGAAGAAAACGAGATCCCAGTGGCAATCCCTGT
Source organism: Akkermansiaceae bacterium (assembly GCA_023261045.1). GTDB lineage: Bacteria > Verrucomicrobiota > Verrucomicrobiia > Verrucomicrobiales > Akkermansiaceae > SW10. The sequence continues at coordinate 1,864 of JALRJZ010000311.1, read as the reverse complement.
CGATCCCGCTTCACTCAATGAGATCGTGCCTGCGGTTCCGGAGGCTCTTCCCATCACCCCCGAAAACATCCAAAACCAACAATAAGTCAGCAGGAAAAGAGAATTCCCCCTTTACGCAAGGCCTGCAAACGTTCAGGAACAGGGCGTGCTTTCTAAGCGCTCTAACCTCGATCTTTAATATGGACTTACAAGTAGCTACTCTTTGTGATTTTGCCGCTGAATATCAGGGCAAAATGGTGATTTCTGGAACTTTTGATGCTCTCGCTGCCAAAGCCACCCCAATCGTTCATCCGCAGTGCTCTCTCGCGATGCGATTTTGCTTCACTCCGGAGGATGATGGAGATCACGAGTTGCAAATTTCAATCATCGATGAAGATGGGAAGGCAATTAACGATAAAATGCCAATTAAAGGAGGGATGCCCGTGAAAATGCCCGAGAATGTTGCCTTCATGACACGCCACCTTATTGTTGGTTTCCAGGGTCTTACTTTCCCCAATCCTGGAGTCTATTCTGTTGATATTTTAGTCGATGGAGAATTGATCCAACGCCTCCCTCTTCGAATCATCAAAGTCGATGAGAACAAGGGTTAACCCTCAGACTTTTTAACGTGATGACACATCCCGCTCCTCGGGCTTGCTGCGCGGTGATTACTGGAGCAAGTTCGGGCTTGGGGCGGGAATTCGCGCTTCAAGTAGCGACATTTGTAAAAACTCTCGTGATTGTCGCAAGACGAGAAGAGCTTTTACATGAACTCGCAGCAGAAATTGGAAGCACCCACCCAGAAGTTCAACTCCTCATATACTCCTGTGATTTAACTCAGGAAAATGAACGCCATTCTCTCCACTCATTCCTAGAGAAAAGGAAAATTCACCCTGACTTGCTGATCAACAACGCTGGCATGGGAGATTACGGAGAGTTTAGAACTTCCGATTGGCCAAAAACACGCCAAATGCTCCAGCTCAATATCGAAGCGCTCACTCATCTCACCTACCTCTTCACACCGAGTCTCATTTCCCAAAAAGGATCGATCATTAATTTGAGCTCTCTCGCGGGAGATCTACCGATTCCTGATTTTGCGGTCTATGCGGCTTCAAAAGCTTATGTCACAAGTTTTAGCGAAGCAATTCGCATCGAGCTTCAGGATCATGGAGTCCGAGTGTTAGCAGTTTGCCCTGGCCCAGTGAAAACGGGATTTGGCGAGACTGCCAAAAGAGCAACAACGACGAAACTTCCGGTTCAAGAAGCCTTCTACGTTCCTGCGAAGCAAGTGGTTTCTGAATCACTCCGAGCTCTCTCTTTTAATCGACCAAGAATTTACCCCGGGCTCAAAGTCGCCGCAGCTGCGACTTTGATTGCCCTCCTCCCACTCGCTCTCATACGCCTCACGATGAGCCAACGACCGCGACGCAGCGAGTAGCTTAAAAGCTTCCCGTAGACGCTTAGAAGAAAGTCGTCAATTCGGCCACGGTCTTTTCATCAAGGCGAGACACCATCGCCAAAGTGAGAGCAACCATCGCATGATAGTCATCAGCGCAAATGATTGCATTGTGAGTATGTATATACCTTGCGGGTGTTCCAAGGACGACGCAAGGCACTCCTTCATGAGCAAGATGGAGTGATCCTGCATCCGTTCCACCACTGCTTCTCACCGTCACCTGATAAGGAATCCCTTCAGACTGCGCCGTTTGAATGGCAAACCTTGCGAGTTTTGGATTCATGATCGCACTCGGATCATGCAGGCGGATCTGCACTCCTCCTCCAAGTCGGCCTTGGGACTCCGCAAGAGACATTCCAGGAGTGTCATCTGCTGGGGGGCCTTCGAGAACAATGGCTACGTCAGGTCGAGTTGCCACCGCCAATGTTT
>JALRJZ010000310.1 GCA_023261045.1 Akkermansiaceae bacterium | reverse complement strand
TAATCTCCTGCTCAGAGAGGGCGACATCATAAATACGAAATTCGTCAAAAGTGGCATCAAGATTCCCATCATTGAGCCAGGTTGAGCGCCCGAGCCAATTATTGACGTCGTTGAGATCAGAAATCTTTGATCCCACTGCGCCATCGACAACTTGATGCACCCCATCTCGCCAGTAGTTCAATGTGCTGCCGCTACCTTCGTTGTTTTCCCACGTAACAGCGAAATGAAATCGGGTTCCTGGGGTTGTCGAGTCATAAGTATGAATATTCGTTCCGCCATCAACGTTACGGACCTCCACTCGCTGCGTATTATAGTCGTTACCAACAGTTGCACTGAGGAAAAAGTAATCCAAACCTGCGGTGCCGCCACCGTTGGTGTTTCCCGGGCCAATCACTTCTCCACCGACACCACCAGGTTCGGTACTTCCGAAGTCGAAAACGCGAGCCCACCCGTTAGAGGTCCCATCAACTGTGACCCATCCTTCCATGGTGACCGCATCGTGCACAGAAACGAGATTGTTTGGCAGGTCTCCGTATGCAGCGTTGTCAGAACTGCCTCCAGGGAGATCCAGTCCTGTTCCAGTGAAGACTGCGCCAGCGCCCCGGACGATACCGTGAGCTCCGCCGATGGAGTCTGTTAACACGGCATCAGTGGCGTTGCCAGCATCGTCATTAAAGCTGTATCGATGAATGGGGAGCGATTGGCCTGAGAGGTTTGAGAGGCATAAAAAGCTCAGTAAAAGAAGAGATCTGGAGGGACCCAGGGGATTGGAGTTCATAGACAAAAGGCGAAAGGTGACCAGTGTCGTTTGTGTGGGCACTCGTTGCTAGTTCTTAAACGACATCTTTGTGTTTCTTTTCGACAAGGCAAGGTTTCCTTTTGAGTTCTGATCTTGCATTGTGATCGATCTTATTAGAAGGGAAGGGCGCACGCCAGCGTGCCCCCTCATTTGAGCTCGGCGCTTGGGTTCAAGTGATAAGATCGTTCTGATTGTCCATTGCTTCCAATTATTTTTTAGAAATGGTTTCTTCTCGTTTAGTTTTTTTCTTGCTGCCCCTCTTCATTTTGGGAGCGTGCAAAGAGGGTGCGACGAGTCAAAAGCCCGTAGCAGAGCCGGAGACTCCATCTTCCCCGAAGTTGATCGATGAAGCCGGGCGTCAGTATCTCTGGGAGATCGAACATCGGGTCAACTTTCTTAAGAAATCCGGGTTTTCTCAAATGGGATCTGCTTTGAGCGAAAATGATGGAGTAAGCCTCCGTGCCATTTTTCCAGAGGGCTATCGAGGTCAGGAATTTCCGAAGCAAAAAGAAAGTCTTCGCTACGAAAGTGATCAGTTTTCGGTGGGCTTAGCCAAGGAGGATCATAAGAGTCCACTCGCCCAAGCAGAGACCCCGATTGCGGACCGTTTACTCGCTCTTGTGAGTCAACTTGGGGAGGGGGAGCGTAAGACCAAGGTTCATATCATTACTCTCTCTCCGGTCTCTATTGATGAGCAAGAAGGCGCGTGGAAGGGGACAGGGAAATTGGAAGTTTTTTACACGGGAGCTCAAGGTGCTTTGGCTGAATTGGTCATCGGTTTTGAATTCCGGGTCGATGATCTGAGGGAGGAGCGTCTAATCGAAGATGGCTGGCTTACTGATCTGAAAGTGACTAAGATTTTGAGAGGCCAATCCGAACAAGAGCTGATGCGAGATGTGACAGCCGAGATGGGGATTCCCCTCGATCTACTCTGGGATAATTGGAAGGTGCCTCGGGAAAAACGCATGGCAAATACTGGGGGGGTTTATCTCAATGATTTTAACCGAGATGGCTTGACCGATCTTTTTGTCACGGACGTGAATGCCTCCTTCTTTTTTGTGGGGCGTCCTGGCGGAGGCTATTTGGAAATCAGCGAGGCGTTAAAGATCAATGGAAATCTCGGAGGTGGCTACGCTGCCTTTGTCGATTTAGACGGGGATGGTTGGGAGGATTTGATCCATGGCGTCGCCCAGCACCCAGACGGCTTAAAGGTTTATCAAAACGTCCAAGGTCGCTTTTTTGATGATGTCACTCAGAAGTCCAATCTCCCAGAAATTCTTCTTGGCCTCCCTCTTGCGAAGGCTCGGGCACTCTTAAAAAAGAAGGTTCTGCCGAAGGTCAAAGAGAAGGCGACAGGGATTTCCATCGCGGACTATGACTTGGATGGAAAAGTTGACCTTTATGTCACACGGGGAGCAGGGGCGAGTTTTAAGTCAGGCTCCTGGATCGACGGGAAATCCGGGAAGGTGGCGAACAATGAGCTTCTGAGAAACCTTGGCGATTGGCAGTTTGAGGATGTTACCAACGGTTACCCTCTCGATGGTGGGCAGCGCTCGACGAGTAATGCCGTCTGGATCCACGCAGACGAGGATCTCTACCCTGACCTCTACGTGATCGATGAATTTGGTGATGGCCTTTTTCTCAGCAACCAAGGAGATGGAACTTTCAAAGGCGCTTTGCTTAATGAGGGGCCGACTGACTTTGGTTCGATGGGGATGACGGCCGGCGACATAAACAACGATGGCTACAATGACATCTATATTGCCGAGATGTATTCCAAAGCTGGGCAGCGGGTCTTTGGAAATATTCCTCCGGGAACCTACGACGAGGTGGTGATGCAAAAGCTCAAACGTATGGTTAATGGAAGCCAGCTCTACCTTGGAGGGGAGAATCATCACTTCCAAGCAACGGAAGATCAGTTGGGGGCGAATGCTGTCGGTTGGGCATGGGGAGCTGCTCTTGCGGATTTG
>JALRJZ010000030.1 GCA_023261045.1 Akkermansiaceae bacterium | reverse complement strand
AATTAGAACCCATCGTGATTGTGCGAGGGCACCAAGGCCCAATTACTCTCTTCGAGCGCAATGCCCGAGGAGAAATCATTGTCAAACTTGATACTCACAAAACCTACTGGTCCCAATACGCTTACCAGTGGGCGCACGAACTTTGCCATATTCTCGCGAATTTCAAAAATGACGGGCGCGAAAATAAGTGGTTTGAAGAAACGCTCTGTGAAGTCGCCTCACTCTTTGCGATTCGCCAAATGAGCAAAACTTGGGAGCATTCTCCTCCCTACCCCAATTGGAAGAATTACCGACACGCTCTTGGAAACTATGCCAAAGACATTATCGATTCTCGAGAGAAACTCACCCTCAAACAACTCGCTAGTTACTACCAGACTCACCGAGGAACTCTTCGCAAAAGCTCTACTGAAAGAACCTTAAATGGCGTAATTGCTCTTGCGCTCCTTCCTCTCTTTGAAGAAGAGCCAACGCGCTGGGAAGCTATTGCTTATCTCAATACCACACCCGCATCCAAAGGGATCACTCTCACACAATACTTTGCCAAATGGCGCAACGATGCGCCTCCAAAACACCGGCCTTTTATCCGAACGATCGCTCGCTATTTCGTTCCTTCCGCTCAATAAGGGCATCCATACCTGAAGCTGAGCCGCTCGTTGCTATGAGGGTTTCCACCAAGCATCCAGATTCTTGAGAAGCTCCTGCACCTTCTCAGGCTTTTTCTGAAACACGTTGGTTTTTTCAAAAGGATCCTGAGTGATATGGTAAAGCTCATCGGGTTGATCGACGTGATCGAGTAATTTCCATTCTCCTTTGACGACGTAGCGTGTCTGGAGATTGGTCGTCGTTTTCTTCCAGTCAAACATATCGTGATCTCCATCATACCCAAAGACCATGTTGCGCTTCTGCAGTCCTTCTCGGTCGAGGAGATCAATCCCCTCCATGGCTGAGGGCACTTCGAGGTGACACAGCTTTAGAATCGTGGGAGCTAGATCGATGGATGACACTAAGGTCTCTTGATCCATCTTCGGCTGAATTCGACCTTGCCACTTGATCATGATGGGCGTCCGCACACCTCCATCGTGCGGATCTTGTTTTGAGAGGGGGGCGTAGCGAGCAGAAGTCGGTGATTGAATCCATCCATTGTCAGTCACGTAGAGAAAGACCGTATTTTCGCTGAGCCGACGTGTCTCAATCTCATCAAAAAGCTCTCCACACGTTTGATCAAACCACTCGACCATCGCGTAGTAACGAGCGACGAACTTATTGGGCTCAAGCTTAAGATACTTTTCATAAAGCTCCTTTGGAGGGTTGTGTGGTGTATGAGGCAGAAATGGAGCGTGCCAAATAAAGAAGGGCTTTTGATTTTTTTGAGCTAAATCAATGAGTTTTTTAATGGGCAAAATACCCTCGCGGGAGATCTTGAGACCGGCATCTCCATGGCGCCCCCCACGCTTCGGGTCTGCATGAGTCATTGCATGAGTAAATCCCATGAGCTTGGGATCTCCTTCCCAGAACTTGCCAGTTTGTAATGTCAGGTAGCCCGCATCCGTTAATAAACGAGCGAGATTTGCATGCTCCCGGAACTTCCTGTAAAGAGCTTGGTGGCGAGGGGCGTATTTCGGAGAGTTGCGAGACGCCATCGCGCGGATCTTTCCCTGTTTTTTATCTTCGGGGTCGAGGCTTAAGTCATTGCCAGTAATCCCATGATAAGGGGTGTGTAAGCCGGTAAAAATCGAGGCGAGAGAGGGACGGCACAAAGGAGAGGTTACATATCCTCGCGTATAAGTGAGCGACTCGCTAGCGAACTGATCTAATCTCGGAGTTTGAATGGTATCATGACCCAAAAATGAGTAATCATTCCATGCTTGGTCATCAGAGAGGATGAGGACAATATTTGGCTGCTCTTTGGCCGCTACCTGAGCTTGCGAAAGCAGGACTGCGAATATCAACGCAACGAATATTGAAAGCATGGGCTTCATTGCCTCAACGTGTAATTCAAGAAGCACGAAAGCTAAATAAAAAAACATCATCCATGTTCGTCACTGGATCACAAGGTAAGCTACGGAACTCACAATAATCCAAAGTGAAAGACTGACTTTGAGACGCCTCGCTCCAACGGCAACAGCGAGATGCTTGGCCAGCGTACCGCCAATTAATGCTCCTGTGGCCGCAAAGGTGAGGACGCCAAAGATCACGTCTCCTTGTGCTAAGAAAGGGGGTAACCCAGCAAGCACGGTCACCGAAGAAACACAAACCGCAAGAGCGACGGCGTCATTCACACGGCAGTGTAAGCCAATAAGATAGAGCGCGATTAACTCACCCACCCCCACGGACAACCATGCCGTGATGGCCCCTCCCAGCAGGCTTACAATCAAGAGACCCACGATTTCTTTGGGTTGGAGCTGCTGTGATCGAAGTTGCTGACCAGAGCCCAGCGAAAGAGTTCGCCAGAGAATTAAAAGGCCAACGATGATCGAGAAGAGCGAAAAGAGGAGTTTGACATCAACAGGGGCTTGCGAAATCCATACTTGGGCTCCCTTCAACCCAAGGAGCGAACCCATCGCGCTGAGCAGCAAGATCTTCCTAAAATCAAAGTGCGGATGATCTGAGGATTCTTCTTTCAGATGAAGGGACCAGGCAAACGCTCCCGCTGTCATGCCAAAGCACTGGATGGCAAAGCTCGTGCCGATCGACTGCTCAAACGTAAATCCCAAAGTCCCGAAAAATGGCAAGAACACAATGCCTCCTCCCGCGCCCGTTGAATTGGCGATCACCGCTCCAAGAATCCCTAAAAAGAAATAACCCCCATACACTCTGATTTGCGAAAAGGGCGATTGCTCCTCTTGAAACAGACCAAGCCCGATGCCCACAAGAACAATCACTGCGAAAAAGAAAAAGAGGCTACGAGCCAGACGCAGCTTTCCCCCGCCTAACAAATTTTCGTCTCCCCGCTGCCCTAATGACTTCATTTGTGTTCCCAACTTCTGTAAAAAAAGTTAGGAGAGAGTCGGATCATTTTACGATCCTGCAATTTAAATTATTTTTACTCGATCAGACAGAACCGATCCACCTCCGACGTTCAATAGCTTCTCAACATGAAACTCTTCCTCTCTGCTCTCTTCCTCCTTCCTGCTACCTTAACGGCTAAAGAAGACCGGCTTATTCTGCTGGGAGCTTCCTATGGGAAAAACGTCCTCGCGATTTGTGAGAACGACGGCACCGTCCTCTGGAAACATGACACGAAAGGACCAAAACAAGGTCACACGGGACATCACGACATCCAACTCCTCAAAGATGGAAACATTCTCTTTCACGACACTTGGACCAACACGAGCGAAATCACCCTCGATCAGAGGATCATCTGGAACTACGAGTCACGCAGTGCCAATGGGAATGAAGGAAAGAATGTCGATGTTCATGCTTTCGAGCGACTCCCTAACGGAGAAACCATGATTGTCGAAAGTGCAATCGGACGGATTATTCATGTCGATGACCAAGGAAATATTCAGAAGACAATCTCGCTTGGTGAAGGCGGAAGAAAAAGCACGCGTCTGGTCAATATTCTCAAAAATGGAAACTACTTAGCCTGCGCAGAAAACCCGGGTGTTGTCACCGAGTATGACCCGAGTGGCCAAATCGTTTGGGAATACCCCACCAACACTCGAGTCTACGGCGCCATTCGCCTCAAGAACGGGAACACCCTGATCGCCACGGGAAGTGGCAATAGTGTCATCGAGGTAACCCCTGAGAAAAAAGTCGTGTGGGAGATTGCTAAGAAAGTGCCCGGGACTGAGATCGAGATTGGTTGGACGACAGACCTGCAAGAGCTTCCAAACGGAAACTTAGTCATCGGCAACTGTCATGCTGGGGAAAACAACCCTCAGATTTTTGAGATCACGAAAGATAAAAAAGTCGTTTGGGAATTCGACGAATGGGATCTCGTCGGAAATGGACTCGCCTGCTGGGAAGTTCTCTCTGCGCAACAATCTGCCCTTGTCCGCAAAAAATTGGCAGCGCTCAAAGCTCACTAAAGAAGAAGGTCATCGAGATCAACAATCCACTGATCGCTTTACCGAGTCATCACCGATCGCAAGTAAGAACATCCTCATCGCGTCTTCGCAAAAAGTACCCTAAACAATTCAAATGAAAATCATCGCCTGCCTTTGGATCATATTTTCGGCCTCTCTTATCGCTGATGAGGGGGGCATGACTGTCGGCCACTTTACCTTTAAAGGTGGAGATCCCTGGGTAAAGGCTCCAACAAGTCCGATGGTTAAAGCAGCAGTCAGCCACGGAAAAGAGGGGCCAGTTCTTAAGTTTTACCATTTTGGTCAGGGCCAAGGTGGCGGCATTGAAGCCAATCTCAAACGCTGGAAAGGGCAATTTGAGGGAGAGGCCAAAATGACCCGTGAAGATCGAACCTATGGTGGGCAAAAAGTAGCGATTGTGACCATTATCGGAACCTATTTAGTGGGCCCCCCTTTTGGTCAAAAAGTTGCCACCCCCGGACAAGCCCTCCTTGGCGCGGTCATTGCTCACCCATCAGGGGATGTCTTTCTTAAGATGACCGGGAAAGAAGACGAGGTGACAAAAACAAAAGCCGACTTTTTAAAACTCATCGAAAGCGCCTTTAAGCCCTCGTAAGCGTTCAATAAACTGAAGAATCGGCGCTTTTTGCCAAAAGATTGCCAAAAGATCTCACTCTCCGAGTGAAACTTTGAGGCGGTAAAGTGCTTTGCCTTGGTCTGCGGGCACCGAAAGAACAACTGATTGCTCGGTGCGAGTGACATTCTCCTGAGCGACTTCTGACCAGTCTGTCACATGCCCCGTTCTGCTTTGCTCAAAAGTTACTGTGGCATCGAGGGCCAAGGCATTGAGTGGAATCTCGTATTTGAGAAGGTCACGATTGGCAGGATCTAAGCCAAAGGAGCCTGGCATCGTCTCCTTGCGGGTCGGGTCGAGATCGAGCAAAAACTCAAGGGAGTTCTCAATCCCGTCTCCATCCGGGTCGGCATTGGGACCGACAACTGATTGATCATTTAGATCAACTCCTTCCCAATAATTGGCGATATACTGCTCGAACGGCGACAAATCTCCGTCGATGTTCACAGTCAAAAGATAAGGAGTTGTAGCAGTTGAGGTGAAGTTTCGGCCACGGTATCCTGTTAGACGAAGATTGTAGAGGCCAGCATTTTCAGGAACACCCTCGATAAACCAAACCGAAAACCTTTCGATCACTTGCAATCCATCAGGAATTGCTTCGACATATCCATCAGGTCCCTCAACTTCTACCTTAACCGAATCAGGATTTTCCTCACTTGTTATGAAAGCCCACTGAAAAGGCTCACCGACTTTCCCAAGCGCGGGATTTGTCGCTCCTCCAGTGGGAATAATCCAGATTGATTGACCTGTGAGGGCCTGGGTCCCTATGAAACTGACCGTTAATGGAGCTGCCATGGGAATCCCCGCATTGATGCCTAGGAGTGGACTGATGCCTTTCAAAAAAGGAAGGCGCTGTGCCATCATGGCAAGCCCACTGGCCACGACATGAGTGGCTCGCTCATAACAAATGCGTAATCTCATTTTCTTTAATCTAATTACATCCACATCCTCCGCCACCCACACCATTGCCTCCACTCGATCCTTCTCGAGAGAAATACATGTGATCTGACATTGCTTCACCCAACTGATCTCGGTCGGGCTGCATCACTCCGTGGGTCAGATTAATCCTTTGATCTGGAGTCGACACGACCGTGCAAGAGGAAAGCCCAATGATGGTGAGGAAGGAGCAACAGATTCTAGAATACATGGAACACAAGGCGCTTACCTGCAGACATTAGAGCATGAACATGAAAAAGTCATGAGAAAGTTCACCTTTCCTGCTCAATCTCTGTCAGTAGAGCCTAGTTTTTGAGGACGTATTTCCCCAGCCCTTGAGAACTCAAGACGGCATCAGAAGTCTGCAAAAAGCCCTCGAGCTCAAATTGACACTCAATCTTCTCTTTGCCCTGCTCCACTCCCAAAATACAGGCCGACGTTGAAAACCATCCAGCCGTGAGACAATCACTGGCCAGACACGTTGCAGTGAGCACCTCATTTTCTACCGGATGACCACTCCGAGGATCAATGATATGTCCAAATCTTTTGCCGCCAATGAGACGATACCGTCTTCCATTACCAGAGGTCGCAAGCGCCTTATTGGCAAAGGCTAATCGAAGCGCCGGAGCATCTTCTTGCCGAGCATCTTCAACTCCCACAACCCAATAGGGCCCATGAGGAGGCTGCCCTTTAGTCGCCAAATCACGCCCAAGATCAACCAAGACGTCACCGATCTCATAGCGATCCGCAAGAGCGATGAGGACATCAACTGCGTATTCTTTGCCAAAACCACCCAGCTCCAATGCCATCCCCTTTTCTGGAAGATAGACTTGGCCATCTCCCCACTGGACCGCACCCCACTGAACCAACTTCAACGCTTCGTTGATCTGCTGATCAGAAGGAATCACATTTTGGGCAGCGCTCTGGTCCCAGAGTAAGGTCAGAGGTAACGACGTCGGTTCAATCAAACCCTCGGTGCCTTTATAGGTCCGATCACACAGCCGTAAAATTGCTTCCTGCTCTTCGGTGAGAGCAACTGCTTCTTTACCCGCGAGCGCATTGATTTTAGACAAGAGACTCTGATGCTTGAATCGAGACCATGTATTCTCAAATCCTTGAAGCCAGCTGAGCACTCCAGCCCGATACTCTTTCGCTGCCGTCACTTCCTCGGTTCGGAACTGCACTTCGCACTGGGTTCCGAGAGCCCGAAACCGAAGACGAAATAATCCCGCAGTGAGGCTGTCCTCGCTCATCGATTAAAACTGCCACTCACCACCTAAGGTAATGACATTGGCGGTTGGAAAAAACTCGCTCGGAGTTCCGGGATCACGACCATTCATCTCGTAGCGTTCATACTGAAAATCTAGGGTAAAATCTGGATTTACCTTCCAAGCAAAGCGAAGCCCATAAGTCCAAGCATCCAGTGATGCGAGGCGATAGTCCGATGAATAGTGGGGAGAAGATCCATCATTGAGGTCGGACCCATCAACGCTCGTTCCTGTCAAAGTCGGATAATAAAAGTCTGCACCCGATTGGCGGTAATAACGAAGATAAGGCTCCACGCTTAGATTTGAAGTCGCCTGCTGAATCCATCTCAATTCAAAAGTGTGTCCTTCGAGACTATCGCTATTAGAAAAGAGTCGGTAGGAAGTTTTCAGCGCCGCATCGAAAGGTTCGATATAATGTCGAAGTGATCCCTTCGCGACAAAACGGTGGAGTTCATCAGGCCGATTTTCTGGATAATTAAAAGTCTCCGTCACCGGAAAGGGACCAAATGGAGTGTCGATCACAAAAGATTTGATCTGATTGATCCGACGATAGGGATCAGAAAGATACCCCTCGCTGTAGCCATAGCCCACATTGACATCTAAGAGAGTATTGGGAGTGACAATCTGAGACACCCCAAAATAGAGATCGAGAGTGTCTTTATCTCGATCTTCAAAGATGTTGGTAAAACCCGTCGCTACGACCTTGTCGAAAGCATAGGAAAGGCCTCCAGTCACTGTCGTGTTTTTCTCATTGAATTGACGGCTAACCTTTCCCGTCAGTGCATTTGAGCGGTAATCCTCTTCTGAGCTGTGAGCGTACTCAAAAGTCATGGTGTATTCATCGAGCTCATGCTCGATGGTCGCCACCGTCACATAGCGTGTGTCCTCAATGTACTGGTAAAGCCACTCATTTTGGTCATTGCGAGCGTGGGTGCCCGTTGGTGTCGCTCCCGACAAACTGTCGACCGCTAAGCGCAAGCCATAGGTCGTAGAACCCCAGGAGTAATCATAATCAAGATAGTGGGATTCCACATCAATGCGCCCGTCCTCTTCATTATAGAACTGATATTTATAGCGCAGCGCATCTTGACCATAGACCGGTGCTGAGACCATGGCTGGAAAAAATGCGAATCGAAACCTCATGAGGAAACTTTCACATTGTTTACTCGGCATTGTCGATCTTTTCGATTTTCGCACTTTCTCGGAGTTGGATTGCAAGGGCCTGTAATGCGGCTCGTTTCTTGCGAGCAAGGGCGCGATACTCAAGCTCCTCGCGAATCTCTTCTCGAGCAGGGAGCTGTTCATCTTTGCGGCCAATCACTTTAATGAGGTGCAAAGCATGCTCGTAAACAATCACCGGTGAAACTTCCCCCTCTCTCATCGAAAACAACGTCGCCTCAAAGGGGTTGGTTGGGCGGTCCAAGGTAATCCAGCCCAAATCTGTTTCACCTGTTGATTTTTCTGTTTCGCGCTTTGCCATCTCTTCAAAATCTTGCCCTTCCAGGGCAGCCTCACGCAACTGACACATCTTTTCAAAAACTGCTGCAGGCGTTGTCTCCTCATGGAGGGTCTTCATCACATGGAAGCATTGGGCCTCCGCTGGCATGCGGTAATCATCAATAAAGTCTTGGTAAAAACGTTCGACCTCCTCTTCACTCACCTGCTCATCACCTCCCATGATCTCATGGATCAGCTTATCCATCCGCAAAGATGCGGCGATTTCGTGGCGCATCATCTCTTTTTGAGACTCCAACATATCCCAAGAAGCCCCGTGCTCTCGGTAAGTATCAATCATCTCTTTGAGGGGAGGCTTGATTTCCTCTTCAGGGATTTCCGGAAAGCGATTCTCCGCCTCTTGAGCAATTAAAATCGAATCGGCAACCTCTTGCTCTGCTCGCTCGTAGAATTCGGGATCGCGTTCACAACAAGAAATCTGCAACCGCTGTTCTTCCTCAGCTTTAATCCTCGAAAACGTTTCCTCAACTAATTCTTGATCAACTAGTTCACCATTTACCCGGAGCATGCCCAAGCTTTGACTATCGCATCGTAAAACACCAATCGTTTTTGCTGCCGATTCATCCTCCGCTTGTCTAAACTCCTGCGCACATGTCGGAATCTTCTCCCCCACCAACGATCTCAGAGGCAGAAATGTTTGCGGCTACCCAACCCGAGAAAACACCGTGGAATGGTTGGTGGACTCTTCTCTTTGGAGGAGTCTTGTTTGTTGTCTGGCAGATCGCGCTCACGCTGGGAATTGTTTTTATCATTGAGCTCGATGATTCAGTAGGCTCTGAACTCTCATCGAAAGGATTTTCAGAAGCTGCCAAAATCCTTGCCACAGATGGGGACGTCATCGGCCTCCTGAGCTTCCTTGCCGTCTTTGTCATCTGCCCTCTCTGCTGGTTTATCGGAAAGCTGAGGCCAGGTTGGGATGGTTGGGAATACTTGGGGAGCTCACCCGTCAGATGGTTTCATTGGCCGCTTTGGTCATTTATCATTATTTTTTGTTCTATTCTTTTGGGACTTTTAAGCCCCTCGATTGGCCTTGAGGAAATGGATCCCTCGATGGTCAAGATGGCCGAAACGACTCAGATTCCATTTCTCCTCTTTCTGGGGGTAGCGATTGGCGCACCTGCTGTTGAGGAGTTCATCTTTCGCGGCCTTCTCTTTCGCGGCTGGAGAACTTCTCGCCTTGGTGTGACAGGGACAATCATTCTGACGTCGTTTCTGTGGACCATCCTGCATGTTCAATATCCCTCGCTCATCTTGATCTACCTTTTCATTCTTGGAATTGTGATTGGGATTGCTCGGGAAGTGACCGGAAATCTTTGGATTCCAATTTGGATGCATTTTGTAAACAATAGCCTTGCTGTTTTCGCCATGCTGGTTTCAGACGCAAAATCCCTCGAAAGCACCGCAAGCATGATCTCGTATTAACATCAATTCACTCATGAACACACATTCTTTGAACCGCCGTCATCTCATGACTTCGTCCGCTCTCGCCGCAGGCGCTACCCTACTTTCTAGCGCGCCAGCTCAAGCTGCGCCCACAAAGATCAACCTCAAAAAAGGAAGCAAAATCCTTTTCCAGGGAGACTCAATTACCGACGCCGGCCGTGATCGTAATCATGAAGCTCACGCCAACCACCAAGGTGCGCTTGGCCGTGGGTATCCGTTAATGGCCGGATCCGCCCTCCTAGGAAAGCATCCTGATCTCGAGCTTCAAATTCACAACCGTGGCATCAGTGGACACCGAGTGCCCGATCTGCAAAACCGCTGGGAGAAAGACTGCCTCGATCTCAAACCTGCGATCGTTTCCATCCTCATTGGAGTCAATGACATCTGGCATAAGATTAATGGGAATTACAAAGGGACTACCGAAAGCTACCAAGCCGGCTTTGATGCCCTCATTAAACAAACCAAAAAAGAACTCCCCGAGGCAACGATTGTCATTTGCGAACCTTTTGCACTGAAGTGTGGTGCCGTCAAAGACACCTGGTTTCCGGAGTTTGATCATCGACGCGCGGCAGCTCAAGAAGTCGCCAAAACAAATGGCACCCTGTGGGTCCCCTTCCAGAAGGTCTTTGACGATGCCGTGGCCGCGGGAAGCCAACCCTCTCGCTGGGCTCACGATGGTGTTCATCCAAGTTTCGAGGGTCATTCCCTCATGGCTCGCACCTGGCTCGATGTGGTCGGCCTCTAGGGCTTAGCAATCATTCCAAAAGCCCGTGTAGCTCTCAAAACCGAGCTCACGGGTTTTTTCTTTGATCGGTTTTTCGCTTGTTTCGCATCACCTCTCACAAATCTCGGTCACTCTTGTCTCTCCCAAGGGAGAAGCGACAGCTCAGAACAAAATGGCGATGCGGGCAGACCGGAGCGATTATAGAGCCTTGCGTTTTGGGCCTCTCCCTCACATCCATATTTCACGGCAACGGGAACTTGCACCAGCCGAGACGAAACAAGGACCTCATGGCCAGAGATTTGGGCCTGTGCCTCGTGCCAATTCCCCTTCTGGTCTGCAACTTTAAAGCCTTCTAGGTCAACGCTCTGGATCTCAACTGGAGGTGAGATTCCTTTTTTTTGCGCCTGAATTAATCCTTTGCCAGTATGGCGAAATTTGACCCTCATCTTTGTTCCCTCTCTTTGGACGGATTCAAAAAGAGGGCCACTCACAGAAACCTCGACACCATAGTTCTTAGCAAGAGCCCACCTTGCCAAGCGATCAGCAACATCAAATTTGTTGGACGGATGAATATCTTGATCCAAGAGGTCAATGGAAACGGCCATCCCTGTCTGGGGAATCGAGAGGGCGAGTCGTTGCTCCTCGCGAAGACGAATCCAGCCAGTCACACGGTCGTGGTAGGAAGGAAGCTGCACATAATAAAATGGTAATTCTTGGTTTGCCCATAAGCGGCGCCAACCTCGAACTAATGCCGCAGTCTTGAAGCGATAGTTCCTCGGGTCTTCTCCGGCACCCGCATTCGATTCTCCCTGATACCAAAGGAATCCTTTGAGCGCGTATGGGGCAATGGGGGCAACTCGAGAGTGATAAATTCGCCCTGGGAGGCCCGCTGAATTTCTAACAATGACCCCTCCTTCGAGTTCTTTGAGCGCTTCGAGCTGATTTTGGTCAGCCAGTTCAAGAATTGCTTTAAGTTGAGGGGTGTCAAATTCCTCACGGGCAATGAACCCCTCAATCGGTTTTCCTCCCCATGAACCCTCGATCACCCCGACAGGTACATGCAGAGTCTCGCTGAGTTTTTTTGCAAAAAAGTAACTGAGAGCTGAGAAGCTTTGCCGATTTTTTGGGCTATCTCTCCTCCAAGAGACCTCCCGAGGGAGATCTTCTAGGACATCCGGAGCATCAGGATTTCGGAGTTTCACCATACGAATGAACCGATTGGCAGGTTCACTCGCCCTTTCGGAAATTTGCTCATTTTTTTCGGTGCAGGATCCAAGCGTCATTTCCATGTTGGACTGACCACTGGCATACCAAACCTCGCCAACGACAAGGTCTTGAACTTCAATCTTTTGACCCTCGCCTTCTACAATCAGAGATTGTCCATCCGCATTCGCCTCCAAGGCGCTAAAAACCACCTGCCAACGACCTTCTCTATTCGCGGTGGCTCTTTTTTTACTCCCTGAAAATTGGACAATGACTTGCGAGCCACTCTCTGCTCGGCCCCAAACTGGGATCTCTTGACCCCTCTGAAGAACGCCGTGATCTGAAAAGATCTTCGCAACACTGAGCTTTCCAAGCGAAATCGCCGCCGTAAAAAACCAGCAAGCCGAAGCCCAGAAAAGACATCGCATCATTTGGCCGATATGCAGAACTCTTGCTTATTCTCCCTTGAGAAGTTCTACCATGGCTTCGCCCATGGCGAGTCCGACATTCATATAAGTTTTAGCATTGCCTCCATAATGGCTATTTGAAGCCCCACCCTCAGAAAGAGGGTGAGTATAGACCGTCGCCGCTTCCCCTTGATTCGCTTGAGCAAAAGCAAACATCGCATCAAGAATCATCTTCTCGCTTCCCTTTGCGTTCGCTTTCTCGGTTTGTCCTAAGCTCGCGACCACCATCTTGGCCTTTGGCGCATTAAACTCCTGACGTAACGATTTGAGCAAGCTGCCCAGGTTTCTCTCATACATCGCGGCATGACCTTCGTTGTAGCGATCCTTGTCTCCCTGCCACCAGAAAAACCCAGCAAGCTCATAAGCTGTTGCACCAGGGTAATGCGTTGAAAGATCAGCGAGAACTTTTTTAGCACGATCGATATCTCCATCATACTGCAATCCAGCTTTCCAACCAATGGGTTTTGGTTCTGTGCCTTTTTCCCACTTTAAGGGAGACTGTCCGTAGCCTGCATAAACCATTGTCTTTTTGACCCCCTTCCGGTCGGGCTCCTCATACTCGTATGAAGGGCTCCCAGGCGGCAGGAGATCCCAACCTAAACTCCGGTTTCCAATACAACTCTTTAAAATAAGAACAGGCCCCTCATGGTAGTTTCCTAGATGATGCCCAATGCCAATTTCGGGTCCAATCCTTCCGCCCTGAATTGTCAGCCATTCGCTCTTTTTTACACCACCCCCTGGACCTCCACTTCCCATTGTAAAGACATTGCGGACGTCTTTTCGCTCCGTCCAATCACCGGTTTCATTGATCAGAAACGGATAGAGGTTCTCTTTTTTTACCGCATGCTCAAGCGTCCCCTCTTGATCACCTCCGACGCGTCCAAACCCCAGCATATTCGACTGCCCCATTAACAGATAGACCTTGACGGGCTGATCCATCTGAGCCGGTTTTCCATCAGGCACAGGAAGGCTATTTTGAGCTGTGGCAGCCGTTACGAAACCCATCGCAGCCAAGAGACCAATTACTTTGCGAGATTTAAGAGTGCTGATCATTTTTCTAAATTCGTTCCAAATGACGTCATTCGGTTTTGTCAATTGAAGTGATACGTATTCACTATGCTTCGATCTTGCATCAAGTTGTTTGAAATCTGAAAGACGAAATTGGAGCTCTGACAAAGCACAATCAATGAGCTTTAACCTTTACTCCTTCGAAACCTAAGCTTCACTGGAGAACTCTTTGTTGCGCCCATCAAATTTCACCACTAACGATCAATATGAAGACATATTTCCCCGCCTCTCTTGCTCTCACCTTGCTTGGTTTTTTTACGCCGGCAAAGTCCCAAAGTGTCAAAGTTTTCATCCTTGCCGGGCAGTCAAACATGGAAGGCAAAGCCGACCAAAAACTGATTGATCATCAAGCGACTGATGAGAAAACCAAAGATTTCTTTAAGCACCTCCGAAGCGGAGATGAGTGGACGATCCGAGATGACGTTTTTATCAAATTCTTAAATCGTCATGGAGGGCTCACAACAGGGTTTGGATCGCCCAATAAAACCGGACCTGAACTTGAGTTTGGACATCTGATGGGAGAGCACTTCGAGGAGCCCGTCTTGTTAATCAAAACGGCATGGGGAGGGCATTCCCTTTTCCAAAAATTTCGCCCCCCATCAGCAGGAATTCCTTCAGATGAAGTCCTCAAAGCCGAGCTCGCCAACGCGAAGAAACGAACAATCGCGAACAATGAAAAACGAAAGAGAAATGATCCTCTTCCAACCATGGAGCAAATCAAAGAACCTTATGGGAGTTCGTATCGCAACATGCTCAAAGAAGTCGAAGAAACATTTCAAAACTACGAAACTCTTTTCCCAAAACTCAAAGGAAAAACTCTCGAGATCTCTGGTTTTGTTTGGTTCCAGGGCTTCAATGATATGTTTGGAGACCATGCCCCTGCTCAATATGCGTCAAACATGAAGCACTTTATTAAGGACGTCCGCAAAGACCTGAAAAAGCCGAACCTTCCTTTTGTGATCGCCGCGATTGGCAACAACGGTTCTCAACCCGCTAAAGGCGGAATGCTTACCGTAAGTTCAGCTCAGCTTTCCATGAACGAAATCCCTGAGTTTCAAGGAAACGTGAAAGCCTTTCGAACTGACGTGCTTGTCGACAAAGCTGCCGAAGATTTATTTCCCACATGGAAAGAGAATTTTGAAGCGTGGAAGCTTGTTGGCTCAGATCGACCTTATCACTATCTTGGTAGCGCAATCTGGTACACTCGTATCGGCAGGGGTATGGGCACAGCGATGCTTGAGCTTCTCAAATGAGAATAAAACGTAAACTCGTTTCATTGTTCTACAGACACCGCTCTCCTCACCCAACATAAAAAATGATCAGACCTCAAACCAGCCGCAGAGCTTTTCTTCGTTCGAGTGGAGTTACTTTAGCCCTCCCGGTCATGGAATCTTTTGCCCTCAGTGCGCCAAAGACGGGACTAAAGAAACCGGCGAAGCGGATGATCTGCCTTTCCAACAATTACGGCGTTTATCAAAAGGCTTTCTTTCCTGCCACCGGCGGGCGCGATTACGAAATGTCGCACACCCTCAAACCGCTTGAAAAGCACCGCAACGATTTCTCGGTCTTTTCCAATCTCGATCACGGCCTCACTGGAGGGCATGCCTGCGTCCCGACCTTCCTCAATGGCATTCGTCCCGACATGTCTTCGAGCTTCCCCGAGGGCAACATCAGCATGGACCAGAAGGCCGCCGAGTTTGTCGGAGCGGCCACGCGCTACGCTTCGATGACTCTCAAGGTAAAGGAGAACAACCAGACGAGCTTCACCCGGACCGGGGTGCAGGTTCCATCCATTGATGTCACTGCAATGTATCGCAAACTCTTTCTCGAAGACTCTGCCGAAGCCAGAACACAAGAAGAACTTCGCCTTCAGCGACATGGCAGTATTCTTGACACGGTCCTTGGCCGCGCGAAGGACGTGAACAAGAAACTCAGTAAACAGGACCAGCAGAAGTTCGCCGAGTATCTCGATTCCGTCCGTAGCCTTGAGAAGAAAATCGACCTACAACGCCCTTGGCTCGATCAACCCAAGCCGAAGACGGAGCTGAAGGAGCCCCATCCCGCTCGTCAGACCGCCGACGAAATGAAAATCATGATGGAGCTCATGGCCCTTGCGATTGAAACCGATTCTACCCGCATCATGACGATGGCCAGCGGTTTCGCCAACGGCGACTTCGGCTTGAATGGCGGCTACCACGGCTTTTCTCACCACGGCGAACTTCCCGAAAAAACTGAGGCTCTCAAACTTATTGAGCAAAATCAGATCGCGCAGATGGCCTACCTCATCGACTTGCTCAAAGCAAAAGAAGACACCCTCAACGGCGGCACCCTCTTCGATCACACCATGATTCTTTTCGGCTGCGGCATGGCCACCGGAACGCACTCCTGTAAAAACATGCCCCTCGTGCTCGCAGGTGGTGGATTCAAATTGGGCGAACACGTCGTCCTTCCCGAAGGAAAATTCGAGCGCGTGAAAGCCTGTAACCTCCTCCTGTCTATGCTGCAAAACTTCGGCCTGGAAATTGACAAATTCGGAACCAGTACCGGAACCCTGACGGGGCTCGAATGGACGTAAGACAATGCGAACTGCCATCCTCGCCTTCCTTGCCCTTACCGGATTGGCCTCGGCCGATCCCTCGCTCAACACGCTGACACCTTTCCTCAAGCAGCACTGCATCGAATGCCACGGCCCCGACAAACAAAAGGGCGACTATCGCTTTGACCTTCTAAAAAACGACCTCTCCGATCTGCAAACACTAGAACTTTGGCAGGGCATTCTGGATCAAATCAACCTCGGGGAAATGCCGCCGAAGAAACAAGCACAACCCTCCTCCAAAGAGACCGCAAAGGTCATCGCCACCCTCACTCCGGCACTCCAAAGAGCCTACGCCGCCCGCAAGAGCACCGGCGGCCAGGCGGTCATTCGACGGCTCAATAAGTTCGAACTCCGCAACACCCTCCGCGACTTGTTTTACCTCAAGCATCCGGACTTCGACCCCACCGTCGTTTCGGGACTCTACGATTTCAACGGCAACGGAATCACCGCTCAAAAGACCATAGAGCCAACCCGCAGTTTTCAGGACGACGAAGAAGCCGAGGGCTTCGACAATATCGGCGACACTTTGGTGATGTCGGACTTTCTCCTCAAGATGCTCATCGAAGCCTCCGAGGAAACGATCGAGATGGCGACCGTCAACGAGCCACAGAAACCCTTCGAAGCCGAAACCTTTACCGCTCCCATCTGCACCAAGACCTTGCATGGCGACACCTTGGGAAAATACCAACGCGACAAAGGAGATTCTTACGACGAAGTCTTCCAGCGTTGGGATCGCTACAATCGGATCGGCCCGGACGAATACCATCAAGGAATGCGCCGTCCCAACAACTACCGCATCACCGTCGAGATCTCCGCCCACAATCCCAAAGGAGACCAATGGGGAAACTGGACCGTCAACGAAGGCAAGCTGATCCATCACGGGCGCGAAAGTCTCGACGAACCCTTCGAAGTCGGTCTCTATCTCGAACGCCACGAACACCTCCGCGGCGAAAGGAAACATCGCATTACCAAGTGGACCTTGCCTGGCGATGGCAAGAAGCGAACCTTCTCCTTCGAAACTTGGATCGACGATCCCTGGAGCGCGTGGATCGGTTGGGAAAACGGTCCGTGGATTCAACACAACGCCTTCCACATCCTCCTCGACCAGTGGTATCCCGAGGAATACCAGAAGATCGACCGGAAGAAGAAGGGTTTCAAGAAGGACGTCGCAGAAATTCTCTTTAAAAAAGGCTACCTCGGACCGACCTTGCGCGTGCACAGTTTTCGCATCGAACCCGTCGAAGGCGACTGGCCTCCCAAAAGGCATACCGCACTCTATGGAAAGGGCTCGATCGAAGAAGCCAACTTGAAATCCCTCTTTCTCAACTTTGCCGAACGCGCCTACCGCCGTCCCGTCGACCCAAAGGAAATCACCATCTATCTTGATCTCGTTGAGAAACTGCATGCCAAAGGTCACTCCCGTCAGGAAGCGATGAAGAGCGCCTACACCGCCATCCTTTGTTCGCCCGATTTCATCTACCTTCAGCAGAAACCCGGCAAGCTCGACGACTACGCGCTGGCCTCTCGTCTCAGTTATTTCCTCTGGTCCTCTATGCCTGACAAAACCCTGATTGCTCGTGCGCGTTCCGGAGAACTCTCCCAGCCCGCCGAGCTGCGGCGCCAAGTTGAGCGCATGCTTAAGGACCCGAAAGCCGCCGCCTTTACCCGCCACTTCCCTGAACGTTGGCTCAAGCTCTACGAGCTCGGCCGCATGGAACCGGATAAACGCGGACCCTACGGACACTATTTTCGCGTGAAGGAATTTCTCATTCCACAAGTCGACGCCTACTTCCGTGATGTCCTCGAACGCAACGGCCCGATGCGCGACTTGATCGACTCCGACTACACTTTCATGAACAAGCTCCTCGGTGAGCTGATCTACAAACAAAAGGTCGTCGGCGAAGACCTGAAGAAGGTCAAACTCGAGAACCAACAACGCGGAGGCCTCCTCACCATGCCTGCTATCATGACCGTC
>JALRJZ010000309.1:2471-2777 GCA_023261045.1 Akkermansiaceae bacterium | reverse complement strand
AATACTAATGTAATGAACAAATGCAGGATTGATTCTTTTGGGAGACGGTGGAGAAATCATTCTCGAAACTTGATAAAGAACCTCCTTGGGTGGCTTTGCGATTTTGCTACTTTTTTTGGGTTTCTCTCCCATTGATTTCTGAGTAGGAGCGTTATTTTTTGGAGTCTTCGCAAGTGTGCTCTTTTTTGATGGAGCCTTCTTTGATGGTGTCTTTTTAGTCGCTATTTTTTGAGCAGTTTTTTTGGAAGGGGCCTTCTTCGAACTGGTTTTCTTTTTTGGGGTGACTTTCTTCGTGCTTACCTTTTT
>JALRJZ010000309.1:0-2461 GCA_023261045.1 Akkermansiaceae bacterium | reverse complement strand
GGGACTGCTTTCCCAACCCTTGTTTGCCCACAGGCAAAAATTGGAAGAGGCCTATTTACAAAACGGGGATCGCTTTAAAATTGATGCGTATGAGCGCTTGGAAAAAGACACTCTGGCGGTTGCAGATTTTTTGGCCGCTGGTTTGGCATTCTTTTTGGTGCTCATCAGGAAAGGTTTTTTTGAAAGGAAATCTGAAGACTTTTGAAGGAAGGGTAGCCGTATTGCACGGATAACACCCATTAAGTCACGATACCTAGGCAGAGTATCGATCCATCAGTCTTTTGCAAGCGTTCGACTCACGAGAATTCATCTAAATGTGGAGAGCAAAAATACCTCTGCTGGAGCTGGTCTTTTTGAAAACATTTTGGCAGAAAAACGCAGTCCTATGAATTCTGAATACGAGGTCCTTCTCTATTACAAGTATGCTCATATTGAAGATCCCGAAGATTATGCACGGAGGCATCGTGATTTGTGCGAGAAGCTTGGGTTATTGGGGCGTATTATCGTTGCCGAGGAGGGTTTAAATGGAACGGTTTCGGGGCTTAGCTCAAATTGTTTGAAGTACCGTCAGGTGCTTGATGAAGATCCGGTCACTTCTGGGATTGCATGGAAGATAGATCCTTCTGAGGAACATGTTTTTCCTCGTTTGTCAGTGAAGGTTCGTGATGAGGTCGTCACTCTAGGTCTCGGGGAAGACGATTTTAGTCCAGAAGATCTTACGGCAACTCACCTCAAGCCAAAAGATTGGCATGCAGCAATGCAGGAAGAGAACGTGGTCTTGCTCGATGCTCGAAATGATTACGAGTGGAAAATTGGTCGGTTTGAGGGAGCAATTCTCCCTCCTTTACCAAGTTTTAAAGATTTTCCCGCTTGGATCAGAGAACATCGTGGGGAGTTGGAAGGTAAAAAAATCTTAACCTACTGTACGGGTGGGATCCGCTGTGAGAAGTTTAGTGGTTTCCTTTTAAAAGAGGGTTTCACAGATGTGTATCAGCTGGATGGAGGAATTGTTACCTACGGTAAAGATCCTGAGGTGCGGGGTAAAGGTTATGAGGGTGAGTGCTATGTTTTTGATCAGAGGTTGAGCGTGCCCGTCAATCGGACTGAATCAGCTCGTTTAGTCTCGAGTTGCTGTTACTGCGGATGTTCCTCCATTCGATACCGAAACTGTTTGTGGATGCCATGTAATGCGCAGTTTATCTGCTGCGAAGCCTGTGAAGAGCAACATGGACGCTACTGCGGCACGCTTTGCAACGAGGTTCATCAAACGAGCTTTGCCGCTCTTAACGAAGATTAGGTTCAGAGCAGGGCGGGCAAATGCCCAAGTAGCTGCAGACTCGAAATGACGAGCGGCTGCGGTTGATGCACTTCCGTCAACGATCAAAGAGCTCCTGCCTTCTACCGGACGGAAGCGAGGAACTCCTCTTGTGCTTGTCTTTCTTCTGAGCGGTAATTGTTGTCTTCTGAAGTTTGTTCAAGTAACTCACTTCGGAATTTGTCAATCATCGCTTCAACAGGCCAAGCGCTTGCTTCACCAAAGGCGCAGACGGTTTTGCCATCAATTTGATAGGCGATTTCCTCGAGCGTTTTGAGGTCTTCTGGAGTTGCTTTTCCGTCCTCGATTCGATCGGAGACTTTTCTCATCCAAGTTGACCCTTCGCGACATGGAGTGCACTGACCACAGGATTCGTGAGCATAGAAGTGGGTGATATTATTTAAAACCCATGACATGCGACGTGAATCATCCATGACAATGACCCCCCCGGAGCCAGCCATCGACCCTGCAGCGGCAAGAGTGTCAAAATCGAGCGGGAGGTCCCAGAAATCGAGTTGCTGAGCATCATCTCCGCGGCCAATCGAGAAGCTTTCATCACAGCGGAGGATTTTCGAAGATGACCCTCCAGGAATCACCGCCTTGAACTCGCGGCCATCCTTTGGCCCGCCACACATGTCATAGAGAAGCTCACGAAATGTTACTTTTCCGACTTCGACTTCAAAATATCCAGGTTTTTGCACGTCACCAGAAACACAGAGAATTCGGGTTCCAGAGTTTCGGGGTGTTCCTAGTTTGACATATTCGCTTCCTCCCATCCGGAGGATGTGAACGACGTGACAGAGAGATTCCACGTTATTGACGATCGTTGGGCACATGTAGAGTCCCATCGCAGCAGGGAAGTAAGGAGGTTTGATTCGTGGATAGGGGCGTTTTCCTTCGAGCGATTCGATCAATCCTGTTTCCTCACCACAAATGTAAGCTGCCGCTCCACGGTGAACATAGATTTCCAGGTCAAAACCGGAATTGAGGATGTTTTCTCCCAAAAACCCCTCTTTCTTGGCTTCTTTAATCGCCTTTTCGAGGGTGATTGCTGCCTCTGGGAATTCCTCGCGAATGTAAATATAGGCAGTGTGCGCGCCGACAGCCCATGCAGAGAGAATCATCCCCTCGATTAACTGATGAGGG
>JALRJZ010000308.1:2522-2793 GCA_023261045.1 Akkermansiaceae bacterium | reverse complement strand
CTTATGGGGAGCCCGAGCAATTGCCGATCACCGAGAGCCATCCGCAGAACCCAGTCAATCCATACGGGCGAAGTAAATTAATGGTGGAGTGGATTTTGAAGGACTGTGATCATGCTTGGGGCTTAAAAAGCGCGGCACTTCGCTATTTTAATGCCAGTGGCTGTTCGTCTGATGGGGTGATTGGCGAAGATCATTGTCCTGAAACCCATCTGATCCCGTTAGTTTTAATGGGAATTCAAGGGACGGTTCCTGAACTCACCGTTTTTGGGAA
>JALRJZ010000308.1:0-2512 GCA_023261045.1 Akkermansiaceae bacterium | reverse complement strand
CCTGTATCCGAGATTACATTCATGTTGAAGATCTTGCCTCAGCCCACCTTGCTGCTCTCCAAAAGTTGCTCGGCGGAGGAAGTTCTCTTCAATGCAATCTGGGAACCGGAATCGGGATTTCGGTAAAGGAAATCATTGAAGTTGCAGAGGAAGTCACCGGGAAGAAGGTGCCTGTCGTCTATGGGCCACGTCGAGATGGAGATCCAGAGCAGCTTTTGGCGGATCCCTCTCTGGCCAGAGAGCTTTTAGGCTGGGAGGCGAGTCATCGAGAGGTGAAGCCGATGATTGAATCTGCTTGGAAATGGCTTTCTGGACCTCGGCAGGGCCGATTTCCGCGCTAGGAGAGTAATATTTACACTGTAACTACAATATTTTCCTTGATCTCAGGCTCTTAAAGTCCGATCTCTCTTTGAAAGCGCACAGCTTGGAGAACTAATGAACCAGATGAAAGCAACAGGATCAAAAGCCATCGGTCTGATGAGGAAAGGGTTTACTCTCATCGAGCTTCTCTTGGTGATGTCAATTATTGCGGTTCTCCTCTCGGTGGCCTCGGTTGGAATCCGAGACATCGGCAAGGGACAGGGGGTGACGGCCGGTCTTTCCCTTGCAGAGGGATTGTTAAACCAAGCTCGCAATTTGGCCATTAACCAAAACACGACAGCGCGGGTGCTCATTCACGCTGACCTTAATGATGCAATTCCCGAGGAGCGCGAACGTTATCGTCGACTCATGCAGGTTGTCTACCGCAAGACTGACGAGGATACGGGAAGAGAGGAGCAGGGCAATGATTGGGTGAGAGTCGGCCAGCCCGTTTTCTTGCCTAGTAAGGTCTACTTTAGCCCTGAGTTAAGTCTTCTTGATATGCGCTCGGGAGGGATGTTGCCCACGCAGCGTCATCAGCTTTCTTCCGTCGTTTCAGATTCCCACGATTGTGTTTACTATGAGTTTAACGGGCAGGGGATTTGCACAACGCCAGGTGCAGGATTTGTCTTAGAAATGGGCACTCGTCCTCCCCGTCAGCAGCGTCCCCTTGGAGTGGGTAAGAATGTGGGAGGTTTTGTCGTCATGAGAAGCGGGGGAACTTCAATGATCCGTGACATTAACCGTATCCCAGTTGAGGGTAACTAAATTTTTAAGGAGACCGGGCACTTGATTTTGATCATGAAAACAAAAAATCTAAGAAAGGCAGCATCAGGCTTCACGCTCGTTGAGTCAGTGATTGCTCTTGGTATTTTGGTCGTTTTAATCACTGGCTTCTTGGCTGTCTTCGGACCAGCTGCCGAAACGATTCGCAAGACCCTCTCGATTGATGAAGCGAGCCGCTTGCAGGCTTCTCTCGAGTACGAGCTGACTCACTTGCGAGAAGGTCAAGAGCAGAGGCGTTACCAAGGCGATTCGTTTCGCAAGGCCATTGATTGGATCAGTAGTTCAAACGAGCAAGGCACGGCAATTATTCTCTATAAATACAAGGCAACTCCCGGGCAAATTCGCACCGATGGCACTTTGGAGCCTGCCGAACGGGTTGCGGGAATCGCTGGAGAGGATTTTATTCTGCAGCCTATGGTCAGAAGGCTCGATGATCCTCTCTTAGAAGAGGATTTACAGGTGACAGAAGGGCGAGTTTTCTTTGTGAAATTGCAGCAGTTGGTCTATCAGGGAGAAGGGCTAAGAGTTTATGATGAACCGGGTAAAATCGTCGACCCCTACGAGCCTGGTGAAGATTATTCTGATAATCCAACGGCGTTCCCTGAGGCAGTGATTGCCTTTGAGGCTGAGTTTTTCTCGCTGCCCTCGGTGTCCTTTAACTTTCTTAAAAACGCCTTTAGTCCTGAAAAATACACCCGGCCTATTTTCTCACGTAACCTGAGTGTCACTCGCTAAGTTCCTTACTCTATGAAAAAAACTTTTAGTTCATCTTCTGCGACGAGGGGCTTCACCTTGGCAGAGCTTTTAGTGGCGATGACTGTAACGATTGTTCTGGTCACACTCACTGTGGTCATTACCGGGTCGGCCATCGATGCGTGGAAAGATGCGCGCACTGAGATCCGAGCCGCTGGACAGGCGAAATTGATGCTCAATGCCCTTGGCCGGGATTTGGAATCCATGATTACCCGGCGTGGAAGTGAGGCAGAGTGGCTTTACGCTTCGGCGGAGGATCGACAGATCGGGCCGAAGAATGAAACAAGCCCCAATGCGGCCCGCGCTTATTTCTTTACGGCTGCCGCTGACCGCTATGACGGTAACGCAGGTGATAGTAATCGCGATCTCGGTGGTGATATCTCGGCGGTGGGCTATGAGCTGGATTATGTTGATCCGGTTTTTGGAGATCGTGCCGAGCAGTATTCGACCTTCGTTCTCTACCGAAAGCTCCTTGATCCTAGCGAAACTTTTAACAGTAAGCTGATCGGAACAGAGACTCTTGAGGTTGATTTCCGAGCTCAGGCAGGCCAAAACGAGCTGCGTCACTTTATTTGTGAGAACGTTTACGAGTTCACCATGATCTTTGCCATTG
>JALRJZ010000307.1 GCA_023261045.1 Akkermansiaceae bacterium | reverse complement strand
TAGGGACTCCTCAGCCTGAACACGCCTCCGCTTCCCTTCAAAACCAAAGGGCATCGTCGCAAAAACAACAACAAACGCACCGGCCTCGCGCGCAAGCCGCACGACGATCGGAGCAGATCCAGATCCCGTTCCACCTCCAAGACCAACACAAAGGAAGACAATTTTTCGATCCCTAAAAGCATCACGAAGCTCGTCTTCGGACTCCAAAACCGCTTTCTCTCCGAGTTCTGGATCCCCTCCTGCGCCGAGTCCCTTGGTCAAATTCCGACCCAATTGAATCTTCTCTCCAGCCACTGAACTCGCGAGAGTGCGAACATCCGTATTCAATGATAAAAGCTCCGCTCCTTCGATCCCATCAAGGGCAACGCGATCGAGCATATTGGCCCCCGCCCCCCCTAAACCAACAATGATTACTGAGCTTTCAGGAATGGTTTGTTGACGATTTCTTTCGTAATTAATCATGGCAGCTTAAAGGTTGAGAATTTTTAACAATACCCATCATGAGTCACCAGAGAAAAAAACAAACAAAACCAGCAAATTCGCTACGTTTGATAGAATGTAGATTTGAAAATTCCCGCTCGCCCCTTACCCATTTATCTGACATGTTTCCAGTGCCTGGTCCTTAGAAGGTAATCCACGATGGCAGACTCAAGAACCACCTCCAAAAAAGAGACAATTCCAGAGGAATTGCAGGCACAATTGGCTCAATTTCAAAGACATCTTTGGAGAGTCAAGATCACTGAAGCCGTCCTCGCTGGAATCTTCGGATTGATCGTCTCCTATCTCCTCGTCTTTTTGCTTGAGCGCGCTTTCCCGATTCCCTCGACTGCTCGCTTCTTCATCCTTCTTTCAGGCGCCTCGCTTTCAGCCATCTTTGCCCCATTATGGATTCGTCGCTGGGTTTTTGGCCACCAGCGAGAAGATCAGCTGGCTCGTCTTATTGCAAAAAAATTCCCTAAGCTTGGAGATCGCCTCCTGGGAATCATCGAACTTCAGGACCAAAAAGAAACTCACGAAGCGCTCTCGCCCGAGCTTCGCTTCGCCGCAATGGCTCATGTCGCCGCTCAGGCTTCAAAACGAAACATGGCCGATGCCCTTCCAAAATCGAGGCACCGAAATCTTGCGCTCGCCGTCCTCCTTGGCTTTACCGTGATCATCTTAGGAATTGCAATTGCCCCTAAGGCTGGGGGAAATGCTTTCAAAAGATGGTTAATGCCCTTTTCGGAAACAGAGCACTACACCTTTACTCAGTTCGACCTTTCACAGATCCCAAATCCCCTGATCGTCCCTATCGACGAACCATTTAGCATCACTATCCCTCTTGCTGAAGGCTCCGACCAGCGGCCATTGACAGCTCAAGCCCGCTACGGGGAGCAAGATTGGCTCACCGCACAACTCGAAGACGATCAGTCTTATCGCTTCACCTTTTCTGGGCAACAGGAACACAACCTCCTCTCCTTCAAAGCAGGTGATGCCAGCGCCCGCATTCAAGTCCAACCAGAAACAAGACCGGTTTCGTTAGGTTTCGAGGCCGAAGTTCGACTCCCAGATTACCTTCAGCTCGAAGCACGCACCGTCGATGTCCGAAGTGGTAACCTGACCGCTTTAGAGGGAAGCTCCGTTATCCTCAAAGGAACATTTGATCGGGAGCTTCTTAGCGGCCACGCTCAGCTCACCTATCTCCCATCAGACAGCGAGAACTCTCACAAGGAGGAAAAAACTGCACCAGATCCCTCCTCTCTCCAGAACGACGAGAGGGAAAACCTCGGCTTACAGGAAGAGCCAAAGCAAGTCCCCCCATCCAAGGAATTGAAAATCAAGATGGTCAAAAACAGCATGGCCACTGAACCAGTTGAGATTCTAAACCATCCGTCCATCATTCCCCTAGGTTGGAAGGATATTAAAAACCTCGAAGGTGAAACTTCTTTTGACTTATCCATCACGCCAAAATCAGATCTTGCACCCTCGTCCTACATCCAAGGGATTGACCGCACGATCACGATCCTCGAAGAAGAGGCGATCACCTTTGAGGTTTTAAATGAGGATGACTACGGACTGAAAGCTATTGGAATCGAGTGGCAAGGTGAGTTCTCGCAACCCACAGATCAACAGCCCGCCCAAGGAGAAATGCTTCTTCAAAAAGGCCAACCCGACAATTCGGCCCTTTCTCAGGAAGTAACCTTCTCTCCTCAGACTCACGGAATCACCCCTCAAAAACTCTTACTTTCAGCCTATTCAGAGGACTTTAAGCCAGGACGGGGACGCATCTATTCAGAACCCATCACGATCTACATTCTCACTAGAGAAGAGCACGCTCAAATTGTGAAAGCTGAGTTCGACCGACTCATCAATGAGCTTGAGGGAATCGCAGCCAAAGAACAAAGCAATCTCGATGAAAACCAGCGCCTAGATAAACTCAACACTGCAGAAGAACTCCAAAGCGAGCAATCTCAAAAGAAACTGGCAGACAGCGAAAAGGCTGAGGCTGAAAATGCCCAGAAAATGAGAGAGCTCACCAAGAAAATGGAGGAAGTTTTCCAAGATGCGGCTCGAAATGGCAACCTTGATGACAAAACAATGAAGGACTTAGCCGACGCCATGAAAAACATGAAAGAGCTAGGCGATGAGGACCTTCCTCAAATTGAGCAGAAGCTCAATGAGAGCCAGAACCAAAAATCAACTCCTGAGAAAACCGAAAGCGATCTTCAAGACGCCATCGAAAAGCAAAAACAAGCCGTTGAAAAAATGAAAGAGACGGTGGAAAAAGCAAACCAAGCCAATGAGAATTTTGAGGCATCAACT
>JALRJZ010000306.1 GCA_023261045.1 Akkermansiaceae bacterium | reverse complement strand
TCCGCTTTACGTCTACTCGGCAGAAACCTTCCGCGATCACTACACGAAACTCGATCAAGCCTTTACGAATCTCGATCACGAAGTGGCTTACGCAGTCAAAGCCAATTCGAATCTTTCAGTTCTCAAACTCCTTTCAGACTTAGGAAGTGGATTTGATATCGTTTCTGGTGGCGAACTCTATCGAGTCATCAAAGCAGGAGGAAAGGCTTCGAAGTGCACCTTTGCGGGCGTCGGAAAAACTCGCTCAGAGATTGAGTACGCCCTAAAAGAAGGGATTTACTCGATCAACGTGGAATCCGAGGAAGAGGCTTCTTTCATTAATGAAGTTGCGGGAGAGTTGGGTTTAATTGCTCCCATTGCCTTTCGAGTGAACCCGAATGTTGATGCAAAAACCCACAAATACATCTCAACGGGAAAATCTGAGAACAAATTTGGTATCGATTTTGATTTCATTAGCGACGCGTATGCCCGCGCAGCGGCCCTCCCAAACCTCAAACTTCGTGGGCTTCAGATGCATATTGGCTCTCAGCTGACTTCTATTTCCCCTTTCGTCGAAGCGGTTACAAAAGTCGCTCCACTCGTCACCCGTTTAAAGGAAGAATACGGTATTGAGTTTTTCTCGATTGGAGGAGGAATTGGCATCGTCTATGAACAAGCTCTCGCCTCGGGATCAGAAGAGTGGTGGCAGCAACAGAATGAAGATTCTAGACCTCTGACCCCTCAGCAATACGCAACCGAGCTCATTCCAATTCTAAAACCCTTAGGGCTGAAGATCCTCCTTGAGCCAGGTCGCTTCATTGCGGGCAATGCGGGAGTGCTCCTCACTCGATGCCTCTACGAAAAGAAAGGCACGACCAAAACCTTCAAGGTGGTTGATTCAGGAATGCACCAACTCATCCGACCAGCCCTCTATGAAGGATTTCACGAAATCATCCCTGTTTCTGAGTCCTCAGAAGAAAAAGAGCTCATCGATGTGGTTGGCCCCATTTGTGAGAGTGGCGATTTCTTTTGCCAAAACCGAGAAGTTAAGAAAATTCAACCTGGCGATCTTGTCGCCTTAATGAGTGCCGGAGCCTATGGAATGGTCATGGCCTCGACCTACAACTCCCACCCTCTTCCTGCTGAAATCATGGTTGATGGAGCTGAAGCTAAAATCATCAAGCGCCGTCAAACTCTCGATGAGCTTCTTGAATCCGAACTCCTCTAGAGACACTAAAAAATTGCGCGACTCCTGCCTCTTGATCGGGTTAAATCACCTCGGTTGAATGGAAGATGATTCGAACGAAGAGGACCTCATGCTGATGGCAAAAATTGCCAACGGCGATGAAAGGGCGTTCGAACAACTCGTAGCGAAACACCAACAAGCAGTCATCGGCACGATTGGCAAAATGACCAATCATTCACCCGAGACTGAAGATATCGCTCAACAAGTTTTCCTGAGACTCTGGAAGGCCGCTTCAAGATACAAACCTAAGGCTAAGTTTACGACCTACCTTTTTACCATTACGAGAAATCTAGTCTTCAACGACACTCGAAAAAAGACTCGGCGCAGAGAACTCTCAATTGATACGGATGAGCAAAACTGGCAC
Organism: Akkermansiaceae bacterium; assembly: GCA_023261045.1. Taxonomy (GTDB): domain Bacteria; phylum Verrucomicrobiota; class Verrucomicrobiia; order Verrucomicrobiales; family Akkermansiaceae; genus SW10. Next base: position 1,243 of record JALRJZ010000306.1, on the reverse strand, counting down.
GACTCCATCGCTGATCCTTCATCATCCTCACGCCCTGACCAATCTCTAGCCGAGGACGAACTTCGTCTTCAGGTCGACAAAGCTGTTGCCGACTTACCTGAAACCCAACGCTTAGCCGTCATTCTTCGGAGATATGAGCAAATGTCTTACGAAGAGATTGCTGAAGTTTTAGAAACCTCAGTATCAGCGGTCAAAAGCCAACTCTTCCGAGCAAGAAAATCACTCCGTGATTCACTCAAAGCCTACCTCGAGGAATCGTGATCACTTTGCACGTTGCGTCACTCACACTCTAGACGGACAGGTTCTTGTTCTTTTGCAGCGGGAAGACTCGTGAAGCATTCCCAGTTCAGAGGCCCAAGATCAATCTGTTGCATTTCAAAAGCGTAAACAACGTCTTCATTCAAGGGATCAACCGTAGCCGCAATTTCAACAAGAGCCCTTGCAAGCAGCAGGTTCTTTTCGCCCTTTTGCTCGATAAGAACTTGAGCACGTGTCAGAAAAAGAGCGGCCATCGCTTTCGCACTGTAGGGAGTTTCAACCTTTTTAGGAACAATCCCTTTCTCAAGCTGATGTTTAAGAACGACCGCTCTTCGGTTACGAGAAGAAAGATGAAATGACAAACCAAGCAGCCTCCTAGCAAGGGCCAGCGACAACTCGCTGGCTTCATTTTCGGCAACATGATTTCCAGCAAACGAAGCAAGAGTGGTCGCATACTCATCTCGCTCCCGGTCAAGCAAGCCAAGCCCTTCCTTAAAAACACTTTCCCTAAAAGATGGCGCCTCAAATCGAAACGACGGTGCTTCCTGAGCCATCAGCCCAAAACTTATAAGCACAGAGAGGTAGACTTGCCCAAACATGGAATGCGTGGATATCTTTCCAAACATGATCACGAACGCAAGCGCCAAGGAGACGATCCGATATCAAATGCGCCAAAAGATTCGCGAAATGAGTCCAAAGCAAAAGGAATTCGAATCAAAATCTATAGTAGATCAACTTTCATTTTTCCCTGGAGAAAAGGTCGCGTTTTTCTCCCCACTCCCCTCCGAACCCAATGTATTTCCGTTGGTCGCGCGATTTCCAGAAACAGTCTGGTTCCTTCCAAAACTCACCGACGACAATCAAATGATTTTCATCAAACACGAAGGGGATCAACACCTACGAAGAGGCCCCTACGGGATTCTTGAGCCAACCGGAAAACAAAGATGCTCATCATTCACCACGATCCTCTGTCCCGGTCTTGCCT
>JALRJZ010000305.1 GCA_023261045.1 Akkermansiaceae bacterium | reverse complement strand
AAATGAAACTGAGATCCCCAGCTGGCGAGGAAGTCCCATTTTTAGAAGTTGTCGAACCTGAGTATGGACGAGGTCCCGCAACCATTACCCGTGTAAATCGATTTCGCACAATTAGTATTCAGGCTGACGTCGATTTAGCCGGGGGATACAATTCAAACGAAATCGTTGCAGCTTACACAAAGGAGGTTCTTGATCAGCTCAGTGAGCGATTTCGAGGAGTCCGCTACCGTTTCGAGGGAGAACAAAGTGATCAGCGCGATAGCATTCGAGAGTTAACAATCGGTTTTTACGGAGCACTCTTGTTGATGTATGTCCTCATGGCCATCCCGCTTCAGAGTTATGTTCAGCCTTTCATTGTGATGAGCGTCATTCCCTTTGGAATGGTCGGGGCGATCATTGGACATGTGATTATGGGAATGAATCTAAGCATCATGTCCATGTGTGGACTCGTTGCTCTAGCGGGAGTGGTGGTCAACGATAGCCTCGTTCTTGTTGATTATGTCAATAGACACCGAAAGGATGATGGAAATGTCCTTATAGCGGCGCTGAATGCAGGAGCCCGGAGGTTTCGACCGATTCTTCTAACCTCGCTAACCACTTTTGCAGGACTTGCTCCGCTTCTTTTCGAAGATGATATGCAAGCGAAATTCCTCATTCCAATGGCTGTTTCACTTGGCTTTGGAATCCTTTTTGCGACGACGATCACTTTAATCCTAGTACCTTCTCTCTATGTGATTCTGGATGATCTCCTGCGCCTTGCTAAAAATGGAGTTCAATTGATCTTTGGAAAAACCAAAGTTTAGACGATAGTCTCTCTGAATGTTTTTAGAATCCATTGCGAGCGCTTTTCCAGAGAACTGCTATACTCAGACCCAGTGCCTTGAATTCACAAAGAGGACTGATGCCTATCGAGCCTTAACAAAGCGGAGCCAAGACCTTCTGAAGAGAATATTGCTCGGCGATGGCGGCATTCAAACAAGGAGGTTTGCCACCAACCATCCTGAAGCGATTTTTGAAGCTGATGCTCAAGAGCTGAATTGTTATTTTGAAAAAGAAGCATCTCTCTTAGCGACTCAATCACTTCGTCAAGCCATCCAGAACAGCTCAATCAACGTGCCGGATCTCGATGCACTCTTCGTTTGCACCTGCACGGGTTATCTTTGCCCAGGGTTAAGCAGTCACGTTGCAGAGCAGTTGGGTATGAGGGAGAATGTTTTTCTCCAGGACCTCGTCGGATTGGGTTGTGGCGCCGCTTTACCCGCATTGCGAACCGCGCAGGGTTACCTTGCGGTTCATCCAACACACAAAGTCGCAGTTGTTGCTGTTGAGATTTGCTCAGCAGCTTTGTATGTCAGCAATGATCCGGGCGTCCTGATTAGCCTCTGTCTTTTTGGAGATGGGACCTCGGCGACTATTTGGTCCGGAGAGAATAGCGGAGGCAATTGGCAAATTGGCCAATTTCAGACACTTCATCTTCCCGAGGAGAGAGAAAAGATTCGCTTCATCAATCAGGGAGGCAAACTCTGCAATCAACTCCATCGGAGCGTTCCGCAATTAGCTGCGCGAGCGGTCCAACGGCTTTGGCAGCAGAGAACTTGCGACCCCAACCAAGTCCTCGCACATACGGGCGGAAGGGATGTGATCGATGCTCTAGAAGAATGCTTTGCATATTCCCTCGATGAGACCCGTGAAGTTCTTTACGAATACGGAAATTGCTCAAGCCCGAGTGTCCTCTTTGCTTTAGAAAAGAGAATCAATCAAGGTTTGAGCGATTCTCGCTACTGGTTAACTAGTTTTGGGGCAGGCTTTGGCGCGCATTCTTGTGAGATGTGGCGTTGACAGAGCTCTCGAAGTTGAGGACGTTCCCCAACGACATGATCATTGATAAACGCCGGCTCTTCTCCGGCCTTACAGTTGGCGTATTTGCGCTGGGTGCGCTTTGTGCAGGCGCTCAAGATTCCGAACCAAAGACCACACCCAAAACCGATAGCGCGGACGCTGAAGATCCTTTTAAGGCTCCGGAAAATGTGGCCAAACCACCCGCAAACGCCCAAAAAACCGACTCCGGACTTGCTTCTCTTGTTTTAACCAAGGGCACGGGAAATGAGAAGCCATCGGCTGCCGACACCGTAAAAGTCCACTACTCTGGCTGGCAGTCTTCGGACGGGAAACTTTTTGATAGTTCTGTTCAGAGAGGCCGACCTGCTGAGTTTCCTCTCAATCAAGTGATTAAAGGCTGGACCGAGGGTCTTCAATTGATGGTTGTGGGAGAGAAACGTCGTTTTTGGATTCCCGCTGATCTCGCGTATGGCGAGACACCAAGTCGCCCAGGTGGTCCATCAGGAATGCTTGTTTTCGACGTTGAGCTTCTTGGAATTACCAAAGCACCTGAGGCACCAAAGCAACTCATTGCTCCTGACGATTCAGAGAAACAAGATTCCGGTCTTGCCACGAAGGTTCTTCGCGCTGGGGAAGGTGAGGCCACACCCGGTGAAAACGACCTCCTTACCTTTCATTTTACGGGCTGGAAGGCGGATGGTGAATTCTTAGCAAGCTCCACCGGTCAACCAAGAACACCTCAGGACACCCTTAGTAATATCCAAATTAAAGGATGGGTCGAAACCTTGAAGCTCATGAAAAAGGGTGAAAAGCGCCGCGCTTGGATCCCGGCGAAACTAGCCTTCGGAGAAAATGGCCCTCCTGGAGCACCTCAAGGTGATCTCATTTTTGATTTAGAGCTCGTCGACTTTGGACCACCACCTGCAGCACCAGAACCTCCTCAAAGACCCAAGGATCCTGATGCTCCCGAGGACGTCTCTGCAGCGCCCGAAG
>JALRJZ010000304.1 GCA_023261045.1 Akkermansiaceae bacterium | reverse complement strand
ACTCATTAAAGAACATCTTCCCTGTCATCGAAGGATCCTGACGAGCATAGAACCGACGAATTTTATTCTCATGCGGACTATCTCCCGGCGCAATCACCCTTCTCAAAGCAAAGTCGGCAGCCTCCATGTAACGAGCCATCTGGACGTGAGAAATATCCAGAGCGCGAGCAGATTTCGCAAAACGATGAGCGCGACCATCCTCCGGCAAAAGGTCCTTCAAATCCAACCAGGGAGCCGACAATAAATCCCGCATGGTATTTTCATATTCCAAGCGATTTAAACGTCGCCATACCGAGCGCCCATTTTTTTGATCCTGAGACTTTTCAGAATCAATAAGTGAGCGCGAAAGCTCTTTTAAAAACAAATCTCGTTCATCGTTAGGTGGAGCGTTCTTTTCCCGTGGTGGCATTTCACCAGCTTGCAAACGATCGTGAACCAGGACCCATTTTGCACTTGCTTGAGAATCATCAAGATTCAACTTAAGCTCTTGGAGATTCAGATTTCCCTTCTGCGTCGAATCGTCATGACAATCATAACAATGGTCCTCTAAAAATGGCAACACGGCCTTGGGCACCTCCTGACCCATCGACTCAGAAGAGACCAACCAACAGATCCAAATCGCTATGACAAAAACTCGCATCAGCGCTTTCCTAAAGATTAGTTTTTAAAAGCATCTTGTTGACTACTTTTTTTTCCATCGTTTTCGATACGCACCAGGTGCCACCCCCATCACAATGGTAAAGTGTTTGGTCAACGCACTATGATCAAAGAAGCCCACTTGGAGCGCCACCTCAGTGACACTTAAGTCTGTTTTCACCAGTAGTTCACACGCTCTCAGTACACGAAATTTAAGAACGTATTTCCGTGGGCTTGTATTGAATGTCTTTCGGAATTTCCTCTCGAATTGACGCACTGAAAGACCGACCTTTGTTGCCAAAGTTTCAATGGAAAACTTCTCTGCATAATTCACCTTTAAATACTCTGTGGCGGGGAGCATCTCCAGATACGGAGTAATCTCGGCCTTCGCGCCATCGTAACTTCGAACCACTCCGCAAAGCCCAGCCACCTCACCATCTCGACCGAATAAAGGAACCTTATCAGTCACAAACCATTCAGGCTCTCCCATCGGATTTGGGAAAACCTCAACAATCCCTGTCAGCGGCTTGCCGCTCTCAATGACCATCAAGTCGTCTTGATAGTATTTCTCCGCTAATTCAACTGGAAAGAGCTCCCGGTCTGACATTCCGATTAGTTGACGCTCTTCTCGAAAGCCACAACGCTCAACAAAGGCGCGATTTCCTCCCATGAGTTTGAGCGAACGATCTTTGACGAAAAAGAGAAGATTAGGGAGATGCTCGAAGAGCTCTCGAACACTTCCTGGCCTCAGGGTTTCTTGCCACTCTAGTGTCTCTTCTTGCGTCTTCATGTCGTTTATTTACACAAAAAATTACGTGACTTTACAAGCAATATCTGCACCCTCCCTCTACCTTTTATTTACTATGTCACTAGATAAGCCTCGTATCGCCATCGTCGGCCTCGGATTCGGAGCCGAGTTTATTCCTATTTACCAACGTCACCCAAACACTGAACTCGCCGCGATCTGTCAGCGAACAAAATCAACCCTTGATGAAGTCGGTGATAAATACGGTATCGAAAAGCGCTACCAGAGTTACGAAGATCTCCTTGCAGATCCCGAGATCGACGCGGTTCACATCAACACGCCAATTCCAAATCATGCGGAACAATCGATTGCGGCTCTCGAAGCCGGAAAGCACGTTGCCTGCACCGTTCCGATGGCAACGTCTGTTGAAGATTGTAAGCGTATTGTTGAGCTCACAAAATCGACTGGTCTAAAATACATGATGATGGAAACCGTGGTTTACGCCCGCGAATTTCTCTACATGAAAGAGCTCTACGACAACGGAGAGCTCGGAAAACTTCAGTTTTTAAAAGCTTCTCACCAACAAGATATGGATGGATGGCCTGGATATTGGCCAGGACTTCCTCCTATGCACTACGCCACCCACTGCGTCGGGCCTATGCTCGGCCTTGGTCGCCATGAGGCCGAATACGTATCTTGCTTCCCCTCCGGAACGATTCGGGAAGAAATGCATGATTGCTACAACTCACCATTTGCTGTCGAAACCTGCCACGTAAAGTTCAAGGATTCTGATCTTTCTGGCCTCGTTTACCGCTCACTTTTTGATGTGGCACGCCAGTATCGTGAGTCGATCGAAGTCTACGGTTCAGAAAAGAGTGTTGAATGGCCACTCATCGAGGGGGAACCGCTCATTGTTCATACAGCGAAAAAGCCAGAGCCTGAAATTCCAGCTCCTGTTGAATCTCCTGACTTTGCTCACCTCCTTCCTGAAGAAATCGCTCCGTTCACCACAGGTGGCGTCTACGGTGGAGACGACGGTGAGGAACACCTTAGCTTTACGCAAGGCGCTGGTCACGGCGGGTCCCACCCTCACCTTGTTCACCAGTTCGTTGAGCTTCTGCGCGGCAATGGAGAAGGATATCCTAATGCAGTGCAATCTGCCAACATCACCTGCACAGGCATCCTTGCCCACGAATCTGCCCTTCAAGGGGGTGCACTCATTAAGCTCCCTGAATTCACCTTAGCCTAACAATAAAAATGAAACGTCTCGTTCTCATCCTTCCCCTTCTTCTCTTAGCAGCCTTAGGACTGCGAACAGAAAGTGAGCCCCCCACAAAAGAGGGGGCAATTCGTGTCCTATTTTTAGGGCATGATAGTGAGCATCATAATGCAAACGAGTATTTCCCTATGCTTGCAAAGGCTCTGGGGCGAGACGCGATCTACTTTGATTATCACATCAGGGTGGAGGAT
>JALRJZ010000303.1 GCA_023261045.1 Akkermansiaceae bacterium | reverse complement strand
ATTAGAGTCACTCCACTCATTTTCTCTAAATCGTCTTCTTTTTCAGACTCTAGGGCAGTTCGATCAAGAAATTCCCCTAAGCTCAATCCCTTCTTGGTCGCTTCCGTAATAGAAGCGATTGCCAAACTAACCCCCTCTCTTCGCGCCTCTTTTTCTTTCTCGGTTTTACATTGGCGCATTAACCACTCCGTAAACTCAATTTCGCGCAGCCATTGATCGATGATCACTCCCGGGGGCTTCCCATCAACAACCAATCTTCGCGCAGTTTCCACATCTTCAACGAACTGCCCAATCGCAACCCTAACTTTTTTCGAGAGCAAGTCTAAGAATTGTTCATCGATTAAGGTCTCCCAAATCCCTTGATCCCGTTCCCGACTCCATTCCAGGGCGGCCATGGAAGTCGTATTGCCAATCCCCCGTGGCGGAAGATTCAAGATCCGTAAAAGAGGCAGATCAAGATCCGGATTATCAATGACTTGAGCATAGCTCAGAATATCCTTCACCTCCTTGCGATCGTAGAAACTCTGAGCACCAACCATCCGGTAAGGAATTTTAGCCTCACGCAATGCTTCTTCCATTTTACGGATTTGCCCATTGGTTCGAAATAACACTGCAAAGTCCTCGAGCTTCTTGCCCTCTTGTCTTTGAGTTATGATTTCTGAAACAATCCACTCCGCCTCTTCTTGATCGCCTGGCATCGAAACGATTCGCACCAGATCCCCCCCCGAGATGGTCGGACGGAGCTGCTTCTCGCGCCGGCCAACGTTGTGTTTGATGAGACTGTTCGCAACTTCTAAAATCGCCTGGCTACTGCGATAATTTTCCTCTAAGCGAATGATTTTTGGATTCGGGAAAAAATGTTCAAATTGAAGGATATTGGCAACCTGTGCACCTCTCCATCCATAAATCGATTGATCATCATCCCCAACAACACAGATATGATAGGGCTTTGCAACGAGTTGCTGAAGCAGCCTCATTTGCAGACCGTTCGTATCTTGAAATTCATCAACGGTGACATATCGAAACCGATCTTGCCAATAGTCTCGCACCTCTTTGTGCTCCCTTAATACTTTTTCACCCAACAGTAAAAGATCATCAAAATCGACGGCATTCTGGGCACGCAACTCATTTTGATAAGCAACGGCGATTCCTCGAATCAGGGAGTCTTCAATGGTGGACAAATCTCGCTCGGCATTTTTACATCGTGAAATCTCCCCCATGACCTCACTGGGCTTAAGGTTCAGCTTTGCCCCCCCTTTGCGAACAATCAGTTGCCGAATCATACCCACTTGATCTCCCCCAGCCATCACCGCAAATTTCGGGCAATAACCAAGAGCTGCGATATCTCGTTTTAGAATCCTCAGACACAGCGAGTGAAACGTGCACACAGTGAGCGCGGCACCTTTCTTTTTACCAACCATTCCCAGAACCCTTTCTGCCATCTCAGCAGCAGATTTGTTGGTGAAAGTCACCGCCAAGACATTCTGAGCATCGATCCCATTCTCTAAGAGAGCTGACATCCGACAGGTCACGGTTCTTGTTTTTCCAGTCCCAGCACCAGCCAAGATCAAAACAGGACCATCAAGACTCAGCACCGCCTGTCTTTGGGCCTTATTAAGAGACTCAATGGAAAAACCTGACGCCATAAAACAGGGCAAAAGAACTCTGCTGGGTAAAAAAACGCAAGCCTAGCGTGCAAGATCTGTTCACTAATGATTTGCCTCCAAGCAAACCTGTCGTTAACAATCTTCTCGACGGGGGATTAAAATCTCCCTGAATCCTTATTTCCCACTTAACCTTCTCGAAAAATGAGCCAAATCATTCCCACCATTACATCTGGCATTGCCGGCCCCCTTGGAGTTCTCCACCTTCCCCGTTTGTGGCAGAAAGCTTCTCTCGGTGCCGCTGGCAAACTTCATTCTGATTACCCCGCTGCGGGTGCAGGTTATGATCAAATGACCTTGGACGCCCTCGGGATTGATCGCGACATCTTTCTTGCGTTCATCAAATCAGAGAAACCGACTTATACTCAACTCGAGCAATGGATTCTTGACCAGCGGGGAGGATCACTCGATGTCGATACCATCAATGCTCACAATGAAGCTGTGGTTGGCTATCTCCACAATGATGAAACTCGCACGAGAATTCTTTCCACCGTTGGGATTGCAGACACCGGGGCCATCCTCGACGCAATCAACCTCAACAATCTTGAGGACTGGCATGATTTCCACGCTCAAGAAATCGCCTAAATCATTACTCTCCTGACCAAGGACAAAGACACAAGCTCCGTTAGATCACATCTAGCGGAGTTTTTTTGTCCTCTGTTTCATAATCTCGCGTGATCGGTCCCGAAGTTGCTTCCACTCTTCTTCACTGCCTTTCTGAAAGGAAAGCACCTCATATCTCTTGATGAAATCCTCACATTCATTATCGAGATGCCTTGAAAGCCACGATGACATCGGCATTGATGGAGGGCGCACTCCCACATCCTTTGCTAACCATTTTTCAAACTTCTTAAGACGGTTTTGACGACGAATTCTTTGCTCCCAAAGAGTCGCCTCCGAAACACGGTGACTCCCCCTCGTGCGCATCAAAATAATAAAACTTACTATTATTGATCCGATCATCACGAAGGCGAGAAAACCTTCTACTGCCCAGGTGAGACCCGATGAAGAATACCAGAGAATGAATTGGGTTTGAAAACCCTGCCACCAATCCAGAATTCTTTGCCACCATTCTTGTGTCGAAGTCTTCGCCCAACCTGGCGGAGTAAGGTCAATTTCCACCCACTTACCGCCTCGGCAACGCCAATGAGACTCAGATTGATCGTACTGTTCTTTCTCCCAACGACCACCCACATAAATTTGGCAC
>JALRJZ010000302.1 GCA_023261045.1 Akkermansiaceae bacterium | reverse complement strand
TCTTTCCGTTCATGAAAGATCTCCCTTCCCGAGAGCGAACCATCGGTCTAATCTATTCTAATCCTAGCTCATGAAATCACTTCCGTTTGTGGCATCTCTACTTTGGTCGTTTTCTCTTTTGATTTCAGCTCTTGGCTCGCCTCCTGAATCCACTTCTCTGAAGTTTACTAAATGGACCCCCCATTTTTTGGTTCCTGATCCTGTTGCCATTTCCTTCGACGACCAAGGACGCGCGTACGTGACTCAAACTCAGAGACGCAAGGCCAATGATCTCGATATTCGCAATAACCGCGATTGGATCACAAATGATCTCAGCTTTCAAAGTCCCGACGACAAACGAGCATTCTACCGACAGCAGTTCACCTCCGAGAATAGCTCTCAAAACAAACGTCGAGTTCAAGATTACAACAAAGATGGCAAGCACGATCTTGAGGATCTCAAAGCACTCAGCGAAAAGATTCATTTAATCGAAGACACAGACCAAGATGGAACAGCGGATCAGCTTTCCACTTTTGCCGAAGGGTTCCAGAACGAGATCGCCGGAATTGCCGCGGGGGTTCTTTTCCACGAGGGAGACGTCTATACGACGATTGTTCCAGATGTCTGGAAGCTTCGTGATACCAACCATGATGGAAAGGCAGATCAGCGAGAATCGATTGCCTATGGTTTTGGAGTTCACCTCGCCTATGCAGGCCATGATATGCATGGCTTGACAGTGGGACCCGATGGTCGGATCTACTGGACTGTCGGAGACAAAGGAGTTGGCGCTACCTCCAAAGAAGGTATCCACTTCAAGTATCCAAATCAGGGCGCGCTCTTGCGGTGCGAACCTGATGGTTCCTCATTAGAAGTGTATGCTCGGGGCCTTCGAAACGTCCAAGAAATTGCCTTCGATCAATTTGGAAATCTATTTGGAGTCGACAACGACTCGGACCGCCCAGGCGAGAAAGAACGCTTTGTCTATCTCGTTGAGCATATGGATGCTGGTTGGCGCTCCCACTGGCAATACCGCGCTTCAGAATATAATCCATGGATGGATGAACGCCTTTCTGTTCCCTATCACCAGGGGCAGCCCTCTTACATTCTCCCACCCATTTCCCTCTACCAAAACGGCCCAGCTGGCATGGCATATAATCCAGGAACCGCATTGAGTGTTGAATGGAAAGATTACTTCTTTCATACCAGTGCTCCTAACGGTCAACAGTGGGCATTTCAGGTCAAAGAAGATGGCGCATCGTTCCAGATGATCAACGAAATGCAAATTGGCAACGGAGTTCCCATCGTTGGTATCAACTTTGGGCCTGATGGAGCTCTTTACGGCGTTGACTGGGGTGGAGGATATCCCCTCAACCAAAAAGGAGCGGTATGGAAATGGGATGTCGAAAACCCACACCCTCTTCGCAAGAAAACTCAAGCCATCCTTCGTAAGGTCTTTTCGAAATGCGAAAACCCCACGCTCATCGAATTTCTAAATTACCCAGATCAACGCGTTCGTTTAAAAGCCCAATTCGAGTTAGCAAAGCGATCGGAGCGTGTCTTACTCAAAAAAGCAGCACAGAGCGGCCCCCAACTCGCACGCATCCACGCCATCTGGGGTCTCGGGCAAATTGAGCGAGCTCAGAAGAATAAAGCCTACGATCTACTCGATCTCGTCAAAGATCCAGATCCCGAAATACGCGTTCAAGTTTTAAAGACCTACGGCGAAAGCTTTGTCAGCAAGCTCTCCGTTCATCAAGCACCTTCACCTATCCCAAACCCTTCACCCTTTGTAGAAATCACACACTCTCTCTCAGATCCATCGGAACGGGTCCGCTTTTATGCGGCAATGGCTCTGGGTAATCTTGGAGTGACTGAAGGGAAAGATGAACTCATCAAAATGGCTCGTGATCTCAACGACTCATCAAAAACTTATTTACGCCACGCCCTCACCGTTGGGCTCACTGGTAGCGCCTCTACCGAATTCCTTGCCAATCTCTCCGAGGATCAATCCGAATTTGTTCAAACCATCGCGGTTCTTGCCCTTCGCCGGCGAGGAGCTTCAGAAATCTCGGCTTTCTTGGATTCATCATTTGAATCGGTTGTCACTGAAGCTGCTCGTGCGATTCATGATGATTGGACCATCCCTGAAGCCATGCCACAACTCGCCTCGATCTTAAACTCGACGAAATGGCACTCAAACGAATCTCTCATCCGGCGCGTGATTAATGCGAACTTCCGCTTAGGCACTTCCACCCATGCAAGAAGGGTTGCGCAATTTGCAGCTCTTTCTGAAACCTCTGAAATCTTGCGATTGGAGGCCCTAGATGCTCTTAAAAAATGGTCAAAGCCTGATCCACTCGACCGTGTCACCGGGCGCCACCGCCCTCTCCCTGCGAGAGATTTCCATCGTGCTCAAAGCGCCGTTGAAGCTCACCTCACCAATTTATTCTCTCTTCCAGGAGAAACGATCCAGACTGCTGCTCTCGCTCTCTCACAGACTTTACAAATCACGCTCTCTAACGAGTCGCTTGCGACTTTAGCGCTCAATGAGAAAACAAACCCCAACGTTCGCATCGAAGCTCTCAAGGCTCTTTTCGCTCAAGATCAAAAAGAAGTCCGACCAATTCTCACTCAATCGCTAGCCGCGGAATCCTCCGAAGTGCGAATCGCGGCACTGGAGTTGATCTTCAGAGTTGACCAAGCGGAAGCGACCCGCGTGATTTCAAGGCTTTTAAATCATCCGAATACTCCGATCCATGAGAAACAAATCGCTTTTCATTTAATCAGCGGTTCCTTTGCCTCGAAGGAAACTGATGAGCTGTTGAAACATCAACTCGGTCGCTTTTCGCAAATCCCCCCAGAACTCAAACTTGATCTGTTAGAAGCAGCGACTGCACG
>JALRJZ010000301.1 GCA_023261045.1 Akkermansiaceae bacterium | reverse complement strand
TGTCCGCTTGATCGAGAAGGAAGGCGAGAACCTCTTGAGTGTCTTTTTGATTTAAAAGGTTTGTTTTCTCCATCGGGTCGTTTGCCAAGTTGTAGAGTTCCCTGGGGCGAAACTTTTGCTCCCAAGCATAAGTCTCATCGAGCAAGAGCTTCCATTGCCCGGGTGTGGGTCCTGCGTTTGAGCGAATCGCGACCCATGAACGTTCTCGGTGGGTATTGCCCCCCTGACTATGGTCATTGGGGATGATCGGAATACGAGGTTGGCAGGTTTTTCCTTGGAGGGCTGCGAGCTGGTTGACACTGTCTTCGGCTCCACGATCTTTACCACTGAGTGGAGGAAGATCCTTGCCGAGGATAGCGGCGGTGGTGGCAAAGAGATCATTGAGCCCAAGAAGACGTGTAGATTCTTTTGCTCCGCTAACGCCACCGAGAGGCCAGCTCGCGATGAAAGGAATCCGGTGGCCTCCGTCGTAGACCGATCCCTTATTACTTCGCAGAGGGCCAGTAAATCGTTTCTTTTTGTTTTCTGCTCCATTGTCACTGGAGAAGATAAATAGGGTGTTTTCAGCGAGCTTTTTACCGGGGCGTCGAGGGTCGTCAGTCGTGGCAAGGTAGTGGCGCAGGCGACGAACGAGAACATCGTTTTCATAGATGAAATCGAGTCTTACACTGTTGGTCGGTGAGCCGTCTTTATGACGACTTGCTCCGATGATCTGTTGGTTGCCAAGTTTTTTGTCAGGCGTGTATGGGCTGTGATTGATGTGGGAGGCGAAGTAGAGGAAGAAGGGCTTTTCTGTAGCATTGGCGGCATCGAGAAAGATGCGGCTCTGAGTCTCGAGAACGCTTCCAATTTCGTGAAGTTTATAGGAGCCGTCGAGTTGTTTACCCTTGCCGGTCGCACCGATGATCTCCCGACCGTGAATCCAGCCTGGGCCGCGGTTTTGATCGGGCGTATTTGGAACCTTGCCAGCTTGACTTGGTCCTGAAGTGGCGTGGCTACGGGAGAACCCATGGAAGAAGTCAAAGCCGTGATCGAGGGGACTGTCGATGAGGGGCTTGGAGAGATCGGCATCATCCCATCCATCAGCAGGATGGCCGTCTGCTTTTCGGTAAGTGAGGCCGAGGTGCCATTTGCCGACCATGCCCGTTCGGTACCCGTTGTCGCGAAGAAACTCGGGAAGCGTTGTGCGTTCGCGCTCGATAAGCGGGTCGCCATGAACACCAAAGAGAACCCAGCTTTTAAGATGAGTGCGCCAGCAATAGCGCCCTGTGAGAAGAGCATATCGACTCGGAGTACAGCGACTTGATGGAGAGTGAGCATCCGTGAAGCGAATCCCTTCGGCAGCGAGTTTCTCGAGAGCTGGTGTGTGCAGCTGCGCACTATTGGGATTTTTAGTCCAAGATTGATAGGCAGAGGTGTCACCCATTCCCATATCGTCTGCGAGGAAAATGACGATGTTGGGGGGAGGATCGGCGAAGCTTGGAAGCAGGAAAGAAAACGCCAAGAAAACTCCTAAGGTGGGCTTCATGACTTACCAGGAAAGAGTGGTTTTAATTCTGAGGCAGCGCGGTGTGCCTCAGGTGTGTCTAGTGGAATACCAGGGTCTTTTTGGTCGGCGAGTTGGGCATCGAGGGCATCGGAGAGCTTTTTTCGAATCTCGGCATAAGAAGGATGATTCGCGAGATTGGTGAGTTCGTATCGATCTTGAGAGGTTTGATAGAGTTCTTCGGCCGGTCGATGAAGATAACGTTCCACAAGCTGACGCGAGCGTGGCTTCTCGGTGGCGGTCCATATCCACGATTGCCAATAGGAGTTATGAATCGTTTTGCCCATGAGGTGTTTTTCAATGTAAGTGGCTTCCGGAGTGAGATTTCGAATGTAGCGCCATTTCCCGTTGGTAATTGAACGGATAGGATACGCCGGACCCTCGGGGTAATTGTTGTGCATTCCGTATGCGAACTCTCGATGGGTTTCGCTCTCGCCAAGAAGAACCTTGGCAAAGCTTGTGCCATCAAATTTCGTTGAATCTGGTGTTGTTCCGGCTAAGTCGAGAAGGGTGGGGAGGACGTCGGCATATTGCACGAGAGCGGTAGTGCGCTTGTCTGGAGTAATCTTTCCGGGCCACCGAGCCACTAATGAGGTGTGAAGACCGCCGTCCCAATTTGTCCACTTATTTCCCGGGAATTGAGCCCCTTGCTCACTGGTAAAAAGGACGAGGGTTTTATCACGATTATTTGTTTCATCTAGTAGATGAAGCAATTCACCCACCTGTGAGTCCATATAGGTAATTTCGGCGAGATAGTTTGAGAAGCTTCTGCGAGTTTCTAGTGTATCCGCAAAATTTGGCGGGAGTGCGAGTTTTCTTGGAGGGTATTGTGAAGCATCGCCCATGACCCATGGGACATGAGGTTCAGTGAGAGCAACAACGAGACAAAAGGGTTGGTCCTGATCCCGAGTGATAAAGCTTTTTGCCCCAGAGAGATCGTGCGGACGCGTGGGGCTGCGAACGCAGTTGGCATCAAAACCCGAAACATCCTCGAAGGGATAAGAGGTGCGTGGTTTGATGTGCTGTTTGCCAGCGAGACCAACTCGATACCCAAGTTGACCGAGGTAGTGAGGAAGACTCTTCGTAGTGGAGCGCGCGGTTCCGTGATTCCAAGCACAACCGTTGCGAAGTGGGTAGCAACCGGTGTAAAGTTCGGCGCGGCAAGGGCCACACATTGCCATTCCAAGATAAGCTTGCTCAAAAACTAACCCTTGCTTGGCGAGGTCATTAATATGAGGCGTTTTCGCATTTTGCCCTCCATTGATTGGGAGATCGGTGTAGGTGCAATCATCAGCCATGATGATGAGAATATTTGGCTTCGCCGATAGCATGAAATGGGGAAGCAAAAACCAGACAAGAGTC
>JALRJZ010000300.1 GCA_023261045.1 Akkermansiaceae bacterium | reverse complement strand
CGGGCATTTGGCGAACCATATCAATGGTCACACCTCCTGCACGGAAGAGCTTATCAGCGAGTTCAGGTTCGATTCCAAGGGTCTCTGCCAGACCTGTCGCAGCTTCTCCGACCCGCTCTTCAAACTTCTCGTGTTGGCTCTCATCTTTCCGGACTTGAACGTCCCAGCCAACGAGCTTCGAGGTTAGGCGGGCATTTTGACCCCGGCGACCAATCGCTTTAGAGAGATCTTCTTCATCGACAGTCACGTTGACCACACGCTCTTGCTCGTCGAGAGAAATCGACCTCACCTGTGCTGGCTTTAGAGCTTCGGAAACGAACTCTTTGACGTCCTCGTTCCAACGAATGATATCAACTTTCTCGTTATTGAGTTCACGCACGATATTTTTGACTCGTGCCCCTCGGAGACCAACACAGGCTCCGACTGGATCAACTTTATCGTCGTAAGTATAAACAGCAACCTTTGTCCGGTAACCTGCTTCACGAGCAACAGAGCGTAACTCAACGGTGCGATCTGAGATCTCAGCGACCTCAGATTCAAACAACCTGCGAACGAAGTTGGGGTGACTCCTTGATAAAATAATCTCTGGCCCGCGGCCCTCGTTATCGACTGAAACAACGTAACAGCGGATTCGATCTCCCACATTATATTCTTCAGTTCCAACTCTCTCCTTGGAAGGCATCCGCGCCTCAAACTTTCCGAGATCAACCATGACGTCACTCTTCTCAAATCGGCGCACAGAGCCACTGACAATATCCCCTGCCCGGTCTTTAAACTCGTCATAGATTTTTTCTTTTTCGGCCTGACGCAAGCGCTGCATCATGGTCTGCTTCGCAGTTTGGACTGCGATTCTTCCGAAATTCTTAGGAGTGACGTCAAAATCAAGCCGGTCACCGATGACTGCTCCATCCTGTTTTTTGAGAGCGATCTGTAGAGGAACTTCGTTGAATTTATCGATATAATCATCGTCAGCAACGACCTCAAGGCTTGCAAAAATACGAGTATCTCCTTTCTTCTCGTTGATGTCGGCCCGAAGACTCTCAATCGCATCGGCGCCAGGCACCATCTTCCTGTATGCCGAGCAAAAGGCATATTCAAGAGCCTCGACGACGCGGCTACGGTCAATGGCTTTTTCCTTTTCGTAAAACTCGATGAGAGCGACAATATCGGTGGTCATTGTAAGATGTTGTGTTCCTGAGACGAAAAAGAGCGGGTTATTAGACCCACTCCTTACTGCCGTCAGAAGTTGTTGGAGGTCCCTTAGCCTTATTTTTATCGAAAGACAAGCCCTAATCAGCAAGAGAACGCCATCGCATCTTGCGAACCTCTGACTCGGTCTGCCAAGCGGCATAGCCGAAGGGAGCACAAAGCTCGATCACACCTCGCCTTAAGCCCAAAGTCTTACCTTCGATTTTCAAATTAACGACCTGTTGCCCATCTAGGAAGGCCAGAATCTGACTTGGCTCGACTCGAATTTTAATGGAATACCACCTTCCGTCTTCGAAATTGTGGTAAGTTGTTGTCTCATTTGAAGAGGCATCTTGTTCATCAACTGAAGAAATCCCTACAACTCCCCCTCCCCAGCCACCAACAATGAAGGTCACACATTCTTCAAGAGAGCGAACTGGAAAGGTCAGACCACAAAAAAAGTCACTACCACTCACCTTCCGCGCTTCAAGCTCCACTTCATAGGGTATCTTGGGAATCTCTCCTTCATAGAGCATCCCAGTTAATTCGGCACCTGCGTCAAGGTGCAGCACGCCCTCGCTCCAGCTTACAGCTCCTTCTCCCCCAAAACTCAGGGGCTTCCAATCTAACTCTGTGAAGCTCTCCCAGCTTTCTTTTTTCTGACACTCACAACTACTTAGCGCCAAAACTGAGAGAATAGTTCCCAATTGTCGTCTAATTCTCATCCCAATCATCGCATTTGTAGACTGATCATTTAAAGTCAGAGAGCAATCACAATCCCAGCCCTAAAAGCAAGCAATCTAAGATGCGCTTCATCTTTCATCAGCTGCTTTCTACGTTGATCAAACTCTCTGGATTGACACCCTGTCTCGATCAGTCAACTGTTGCCCATGACGTGGAACGAACGATTCATCGAGCTTTTTCAACGCTGCTTGGCTCTTTACCAAGGAGGTAATTCGGATTTTCAGACCTACTACACGCAAGAGGACCTCTCCTTTCTTGCAAGCATTGGTTATAAACCACGAGAGCTATTTGATTTTATTGAAGATTTGGCGGATGAAGGGGTGCCTGCCGAATCAACGGCTCTTCTGATCGCTGCCGTGCGGCGCGACTATTTTCAAGTGATTCAAAACCAGCAACACAGCTCAAAAGAGATTCTTCCATCTGACCTTCCTGCTCGAGACGAAGAACTGGAGGGTATTGGCTACCTTCCCCGAATTATCAAAAAGGCTGAAGCGAAACTTCGGGGAGAGTTAGATCCAAATATCATGTTTGGTTGTGGAGGAGATCGCGGCTTTCTCGGACGAAACGGAAACATTCATCCAGCAGACTTCCTTCGACAAATCTGGGCTGCCAATGGAGACCATTCAAAAATCGCCGCCTTTGTAAAAAAATCGAGCAACGAAAGCTAAAAACATGCGCGACTATCAAGGAGAGGAAATCCTGGTGATTCCACGAGAACTTTTCGAACAGTTGGGAGTCTTTCAGGGAATTGAGACGAATGTGCTCCCTTATCTAGAAACCATTCTCGATCCAGCAAACAACTTCTTTATGGATCGTGGGAAGGCTGAAGAAGACCCATCATTCAAACAGATCATTCCTTACGCTCTCTTCCATCACAATGGAA
This sequence comes from Akkermansiaceae bacterium, assembly GCA_023261045.1. Taxonomy (GTDB): domain Bacteria; phylum Verrucomicrobiota; class Verrucomicrobiia; order Verrucomicrobiales; family Akkermansiaceae; genus SW10. The sequence continues at coordinate 111 of JALRJZ010000300.1, read as the reverse complement.
GCTATCTTCACTACACTCGGGGTAAAAGCGGCGGCGAAAGTCGACTCCATGCCCAAGGATCCATCGGCATCGGAGGCCATATCAATCCCGTCGACGAACGCGCTGACCCTC
>JALRJZ010000002.1 GCA_023261045.1 Akkermansiaceae bacterium | reverse complement strand
TCTACAAGATCGAAGGCGGTGGAGGAGACAAAAAAGAACAAGGGGATTCGCAAGTCACCAGTTCCTCAGATTGGTCATCCTTTTATTCCTCATCAAATAGCGCCCAAACCGAACAATGGTGGCGCGATAACATGTATATGCCCGGCTACTACTCGATGCGGGCTCTGAATCGCTTCCTCGGAAACGTGGATATTCGCATCGGCTACAACCACTATTTTTACCACGAACCCACTCAAGACCAGTGGCACGTCATGCCCTGGGACCTTGATATGATGTGGATCGCGGAAACGCACCAAGCCGGAGTCATTCGCCAGCAAAACTCCATCAACAATCACTCCCAGCTCATGCTCGAATTCCGGAACCGAGCCCGCGAACTTTTAGATCTTGTGGGCGCAGACGGCACACCCACCGGGGGCCAAATTGGCCAGCTTGTCGATGAATACACCGACATGATCAATCCGGAGGGACAGGCGCTGACTTGGGCGGATGTGGATGCCTTTATGTGGAACTACCACCCACGAACCAATGGTGCAGCGGGTAATGCCTCTGGCCAAACAAATCACAAGGGCAACTTCTACGCTTCTCCATTCCGAGATTCTCGGATGGGTGGAGGATACAATCGCTATCTCGAGTCACAAGACCACGAAGGTCTCGTAAAACATATCCTCTCCTACACCACCGACAACTTTACTGGAGCCTCTTGGTCTCCTGGAAATGGTGTGGTCGAGGGCTATGGGTATGAATACCTGAAATACGAGGCTCGCGATACCAATATCCCCAATAAGCCCACCATTTCTTACCAGGGCACTCCAAGTTTCCCGGTCAATCAACTCTTCTTTAATAGCAGTAGTTTTAGCGATCCAAATGGCAATGGAACCTTTGGCAAGATGCGTTGGCGCATTGCCAAAATTCTCGCTCCCGGCTTGCCAGGCTATGTGGAGAACACCCCACGGACTTACGAAATTGAGACAGTGGCAACCTCGCCTGATTTTGACACTTTTAATGCGGAGTACCTCTTCCCCGCTGAGATTGCTGAGCCAGGGGTCACTTACCGAGTCCGCGTGCAGCACGAAGATTCGACAGGGAGAACAAGCAATTGGTCGGAGGCGATCGAATTTGTCCCCACTGCGCCAAGTGTGGAGCTCTGGCAGGACAATCTCGTCATTAGTGAGATCATGTATAACCCACCGCAACCCACGGGTAGTGAGCTCGCTGTCTCAGAAAACAATGGTGACTACGAATTCATTGAAATCACCAATACCTCGGAGAGTCTCACTCTTGATCTCGCTGATCTCGACTTTACCAACGGAATTACTTTTGACTTTGCGACCGCGAGTGTCACGACTCTGGCCCCAGGCGCCGCTGTGCTTTTAGTTAAAAACATCGCGGCCTTTGAAGCTCGCTACGGAAAGGGGCTTCCCGTCATCGGGTCTTACCCAAATTCGCTCTCCGATGGAGGCGAGCGGCTTGTCCTCTCCTATGCTCTTAATACGCCAATCATCGACTTTGTTTACGATGATGCGGCGCCATGGCCTACTAGCCCAGACGGACTCGGTTACGCTCTTGTCCTCGCAGATCCAGCATCATCTCCTGACCATTCACTTGCCACGAGCTGGGTTGCTGGAAATGTCATCGGAGGAAGCCCTGGCTCTCCCGAGCCGGAATTGAGCGCATTTGACAGCTATCTTGCCGGAGCCTTCTCGGCTGCTGAGTTGAACGATGCCAGTGTCTCAGGCCCACTCGCCGATCCAGACCATGATGGGTATTCCAACATTCTCGAATACGCTCTCTTGGGCCAGCCCACTACACATGACTCTTTGGTCATGCATGGGACTGTTGAAATCGATGGAGAAAGCTATCCCTCCATCACCTTCTTGCAACGCATCCCCGCACCGGAGCTTACCTATCTGGGTCAGCAAAGTGAAAGCCTCGACTCATGGAATGAAGGACCAGAGCATCTTGTCGAACACGCTGCACAAGACCAAGGTAATGGTACCTATTTGATTACTCTGCGCTCGTTGACTTCCCTCTCGGAGAGCTCAAATCAATTCCTCAGGGTCAAAGTCAGTCTCTCGACTCCTTAAAAGCCGATACCGAGCGCGACTCACTGGAAAATCATCAAGGGGAACCAAGTGGTTCCCCTTTTTTGGGGCGACGTCATTTCATTTCTCGGCCTTTCCTGAGTTGACAGATTGCCGCCTGAGTCATTTGCCCCTACAGTTCGGCTCACATGAAGAGCGTCTCATTTATTTGGAAAGGCATTCATCACTACCGCTCCTCCTACGTGGGCGTGTTTGCAGGAGCAGCCATTGGGGCCATGGTCCTGCTTGGAGCCATGATGGCCGGTGATTCCGTGCAGCAGAGTCTTTCAAGCTCGGCGGCTCTGCGCACCGGTCAAGTTGCTCAAATCTTTTCGGCAGGTGAACGATTCTTTAGGGATGACCTCGCGATCCGCAATGGCGGTGCAGCCATGCTGTATTTGGAAGGTCAGGTCAACGTCGGAGATCGAGCTGAAGGTCAGGTTCAGATTATGGGTGTCGGAGACGATTTTTGGAAATTCGCGCCAGAAGAAACCGCTATTTCGCTGCAAGACGATGAGATCGCAATCAGTGAACACCTCTCTCGGGCCCTCGATCTTAAAGAAGGTGACACTGCTATCATCCGCTTACAAAAGCCTGGTCTACTTTCTCCAGATGCTCCCCTTTCAGGCGAAAGCGAAACCATCTCATCACTACGAGGCACGATTTCACACATTGTCACCGATCAGGAATTTGGCCGCTTCAGTCTCACCCAAACTCAAGTCGCTCCCTCTTCGGTATTTGTCTCGCTCGAACGGCTCCAAAAGGTGCTCGACTTAGAACACCAAGCCAATCTTCTCCTCCTCGATAAGACGACCCCATTTGATGCCAGCAAACTCACTCTGGAAGATTACGGGATCTCGATTGTGGAGGTCCCTGAAGGTGTCGAAGTCCGTTCCTCACGAATTTTTATCGCACCACAAATCGCCGAAAAAATCTCAGGCGAGCCCGTCCTCACCTATCTCGTTAACACCCTTGCAACGGAGTATTCCCAGACCCCCTACTCCATGGTCACGGCTGTGAGTGGAGAGTCTTCTCGGTTTATTCCTATCTCCCTCAAAAGCGATGAGGTGGTCATCAATGAATGGCTTGCGCAAGACCTTCGAGCGCAGGTTGGAGACGAACTGACCATGGATTATTTTGTCGTCGAGGCAGGATCAAAACTGGTCGAAAAGAGAAGTGACTTCACGGTCAAAGCAATCATCCCCATGGAGGGACCTGCCGCTGATCAACGCTGGATGCCGGACTTCCCAGGGGTGGCTGATGTTGAAAGCGCTCGAGATTGGGAGCCGGGCCTTCCGCTTGATCTGACCCGAATTCGCGATCAAGACGATGCCTACTGGGAAAGCTATAAAGGGACTCCCAAAGCATTTGTCTCTTACGAGACTGGCGCAAATCTCTGGAGCAATCGCTGGGGGCAAGCCACAGGAATTCGTATTCCTAGAGGGCACCAAGACACCGTCTATCAAGAAGTCCGAGCGGTTCTTAACCCTGGCCTTGCCGGGATGCATCTGCAGGACTTTTCAGAGAAAGCGCAACAAGCAGCAAAGTCCCCTGTCGACTTTTCCATGCTCTTTTTGAGCATGAGTTTTTTCCTGATCCTTTCAGCCATTGCCCTGGTGGCCATGCTTTTTAAATTCAATGTCGAACAAAGAACTCAAGAAGGAGCTCTTCTGAGTGCCGTGGGTGTTGCGGCAAAAAAAGTCATGTATTGGCGCACCGGGGAAGCATTTTTCGTTGTGCTTGGAGGAGCCATTCTCGGAGCTCTTCTTGCCATGGGATTCTCCTCCCTTGTTCTCAAGGTCATTAGTTCGATCTGGGGAGAAGAAGGAAGTGCTTTTGAATTCTATCTCAAGGGAAGCACCTTAGGTTGGGGGATTCTCTGGATGGTCGAAGGATGTCTCATCGCCGTTTGGCTCACAACCCGTAACGAAGCCAAGAAAAGCGCCAGTATTCGACTCAACACGGGCTCGGAGGAGAAAGTAGGAATTCAAAGCCGATGGGCTTTGATCTTTCTCATTCTGGGAATTCTGATGATCGCAGGAGGAATTGCTCTGTCGTTGAACGCAGGCCCTCAAGGATCCTTCTTTCTCATTGGTTTTGGAGTTCTCTTAGGTGGGCTAGGATTCTTTCGGCGCCGACTTGGCAAGATTGTCGCTCTTGATTCACTGACGAGCCAATCTCTTGCTCGCGTCAATCTGAGTCGCCGAGCCTCTCGCAGCCTGACCGTTGTAGGCATCTTAGCCTCGGGGGTGTTCCTCGTGCTTTCTGTCGCTTCCTTTCGAAAAAATGGAGGCCAGGATTGGCAAAACCCACAGAGTGGTGCTGGCGGCTTTGCTTGGTGGGTTGAAACGACTTCTCCGGTTCAACGCCCTGCTGATTCGACCAATGAGATCCAATGGCTTGGCATCAAAGATCTCGTGCCCTTTCGAATTGGCAAAGGGGAAAATGTCGACTGCTTTAATCTCACCGCGTCTAATCAACCTCGGCTCCTCGCAACCGATCCAGAACTTTTGCAAGGCCGCTTTCATACAAGCATCGATTGGTCCGAGCTCAGCGGCGAAGATCTCCCAGCATTGGTCGATGAAACAACCTTGATGTGGGTGCTTAAAAAGCAAGTTGGAGATCGTCTGACCTACCAAGATGAATGGGGACAGGACTTTTTAGTGACGATTGCAGGGGTGGTCAAAGACTCCATTTTTCAGGGAAGCCTCCTTGTTGATGAGCAAAAGCTACTCCAAAAATACCCTTCTATCGGTGGTTATCAGCTCTTCCTTTGCTCAGACCCCGACGCACAAGCTGATTTGCAAAAGGCCACGGCAGATCTCGGCGGAAAGGTCACCTCGACGAGAGATCGTCTTGCGGCGTTCCACGAAGTCGAAAACACCTATATCACGATCTTTAATGTGCTCGGAGGACTTGGGATGATTCTCGGAAGTGTGGGAGTGGGGGTTGTCACTGCACGCAATCTCATTGAAAGAAAACCAGAATTCGAAATCTTAGAAAAACTTGGGATTTCAAAAAGCCTTCGTGAAAACATCGTCAAACATGAAGTTCGTTCCATGATCATCTGGGGTCTTGGCTTAGGCTTCGCTGCATCACTCATTGCAATCATCCCAGTACTTGGCGGGACGATTGGAGCTCTCGACCTTGTCTGGATGGTTGCTCTTGTCATCCTGATGGCTCTAATTGCCAACTATATCGGCACTCGTGCTCTTCGTTAGCCTCCGACCACCACCCCTTACTCCACCATGGCCCACTTTTTGACCCTTCTCTTGCTTTGCTGCCTTCTGGCCAAGGCAGAGAACAAACCAAACGTGCTCTTTATCATCTCCGATGATCTCACCACCACGGCTCTTTCCTGTTACGAAAATCAAGTCTGCCAAACTCCCCACATTGATCAATTAGCCTCTCAAGGTGTTCGCTTTTCTCGCGCGTATTGCCAATTCCCTGTTTGCGGTCCTTCGAGGGCTTCCTTCATGTCGGGCTATTACCCCCATGCGACAGGATCGATGGGCTATCAGAGTGGGCGTCAGAATATCGGCGATCGTGCTACTTGGACTCAACACTTTATCAACCATGGTTACCATGCTGCCCGGGTTTCAAAAATCTTCCACATGGGTGTGCCAGGAGACATCGAGAAAGGTTCGAACGGAACGGACGATGACGCTTCTTGGAGTGAACGCTTTAATAGCCAAGGACCAGAATGGAAGGCTCCTGGCGACGGAGAATTACTAGAAAAAAACCCAGATGGAACCAAACCAGTAAAAGGAGGCAATACTCTCGAACTGGTCAAAGCTGATGGTGATGACCTCGTCCATTCTGATGGCAAGACCGCTCAAAAAGCCTGTGAACTTCTCCGCCGCTACAAAGATCAAAACCAGCCCTTTTTCCTCGCTGTAGGTTTTGTCCGACCACATGTGCCCTTCGTGGCCCCCCGTAGTTATTACGAACCCTATGACCCTAAGGACATCGTCTTGCCCAAAAAACTCAAAGGCGATTGGGACGACATTCCTCAAGCGGGTATCAATTATAAGACGAGTAAAAACCTCAACCTTAGTAGGGTCCAGGAGCAAAAGGGCATCGCCGCTTACTACGCGTCAGTTTCTTACCTCGACGCTCAAGTGGGCAAAGTGCTCAAGACGCTCCAAGATGAAGGACTCGATGAGAATACCATCGTCATCTTCACCTCCGATCATGGCTTCCATCTGTGTGAGCATGATTTCTGGATGAAAGTGGGGCTCATGGAAGAATCCTCAAGAGTTCCCCTTATCATCAAAGTGCCTGGCCAAAAACCCGCGGTCAGCCACAGCTTTGCCGAACTTGTCGACCTCTACCCGACACTTTCTGAAGTCTGTGGATTACCCAAACAAGATCGCTTACAAGGTGAAAGCCTTGTGCAAACGCTCGCCGATCCTTCTCACCGCGTTCGCGACGCAGCCTTTTGCGTGAATTCCAATAGTTACCTGATTCGGACCAAAGATTGGGCCTTCATTCAACATGGCGCTCAAGGGGAGAAGGGACTCCAGCTCTTTGACATGAATGCAGACCCTCACCAATTTACCAATCTGGCTCGCCATCCTGCATATCAAGAAAACCTGAGGACACTTAAAGCGCGCCTTGCCAAAAAACTTCGCGAGGTTCGTTCCAACGATCTCGATGATGTCAAACGCTCCAAGCAAAGGGGGCGAAAGTGATCGAACAATCCCAAGGACACGCTGAGTAAATCCACCTACTTCAGCTCACGAAACTGGCCTGTCACCACTGGCGCTCTCTGGTCACTTTCATAGAGCACCCTCATCGAAAGTCCTTCAAACTTAGCAAAGAGACTTTGAGGATCCTCCGCTAAGCAAGCTGCGGTTGCAAGAGGGTCCGTGTATTTCGCTTGCGGCATGATGATCGAGGCCGCTCGCCTCGTGGTCAGACCGAGCCCTGTTCGAGGGTCAATAATGTGTGAAAAAGTTTGTTCACCAATCATCACTTTTTGGAAGAGATCTCCTGAAGTAGAAACCGCGCAATGGGTCAAATTGATGGTGGGCGTTGGTGTGAGATGAAAAGTTCTCAATCCGATGGTCCAACCCTCTTTTTCTGGAGGAGAATCTCCCACGCGGATATCACCCGCAGCAGCGACTAACGTTCGTGAATATCCTTCCTTGTCGAGGTAATCGAAAATCAAATCTGCAGCAAACCCTTTGGCAATTCCTCCAAGATCGAGCTGCATTTTCTCCTGAAGCACCGCCACGGTTCGTGCTTCGCGATCCAACTTCAACAAGTGAACTCCACAACGAGAGCGAGCCGATGCCAAGTCTTCCGGAGTTGGTTTTTCTCCCGTCCTTCTCATCGTTCTCCACAAGTGAGTGAGAGGGCCTAATGTCGGATCAAAAACCCCTCCAGTTTGCTGCGCGAGCTCGACACTCAGCTCTAAGACATCGAAGAGCTCTTGATTGACTTTGATCGGTTGACCGACAGGAGCCGCGCAGAGTTGGTTTAACTCAGAATCAGGGTTATAATCCGTGGCTCGATCTCCAAAATCTTGGGCCAAATCGAGCGCTTCTTCCATGACTTTTCTTCCCTGTTGAGGATCTCGAGCGTAGGTCACGATGCGAAATAAAGTGCCCATGAGAGGACGCTGAGTCTCAATCCGCACCAACGGGATTTGCTCCTCCTTCTCATTTTTTTCCTGACAAGAAATGAGCAAAGAAGTGAATCCTAGAAGGACAATCCAAAGCAACTGCTTCATAACTGCTCAAAGAATTGTGACATCGAAGAGAAGTGAAACTCTGCTTGCGAAAAATCAAGACAAGACGTGATCCGGTTGGGAATGGCTACCACTGGGCACCCAGCCGCATGGGCCGAGAGCATTCCATTCATCGAGTCTTCGATAACGAGACAGTCTGCGGCCGGTAATTTCATCCGCTTTACCCCTTCAAGATAGAGGTCAGGTGCCGGTTTGATACGGGCTGCATCCCCACGAGTCACGATCTCATCAAAACAGCAATCGAGCCCCAACTTCTGTAACCACCCGACAACCCAGTCTTGGGTGGAACTCGAGACCACCCCGCAAGGAATCGAGCGCTCCTGGCAACGCTTTAGAGTCTCCCGCACTCCCGGCATCGCATCGAGCTTCTCAATCTCGGAACGAATCCATTGATTTCGACGCACCCAGATTTCATCCCAGTCAAAGCTCTTTCCTGTGAGCTCTTCTAACATCTTTTCAGGAGACCACGTATTAAAGTCAGAACCGATGCATTTGACGTATTCTTCAAGGGGTAATTCGTGGCCATTCTCGCGAAAAACCTCGAGCATACTTTCATAGATCGGCCATTCGGTATCAAGAATCACACCATCAAAGTCAAAAAGAATCGCCCCCGGGCTCATTGAGAAGAGCCTGACCTTTCCTCGCTTCATGGCAAGAGCCGATCTTGCGTGGCCAGCCTGATTATGTCAGAAACTACCAATGGAATTTTCCCTCGATGATTGCCGTTCTCATCTCCTGAGCCTTCCGCAAGTGACTGAAAGCTCTCCCTTTGGGCCAGAGACTCTTGTCTACAAAGTCGCCGGGAAAATGTTCGCTACTCTTGGCTTCAGAGAGCAACAAGGGCGGATGAACCTCAAATGTAATCCTGACTGGGCGCTGGAATTACGAGAGCAATATGAAGCTGTGATCCCTGGTTACCATATGAATAAAAAGCATTGGAATACCCTGAGCCTCGATCATTCGCTTCCGCCTGCGCTGATTACAGAACTCATCAATCATTCCTACCGCCTTGTTGTTCAAGGGCTTCCCGTAAAGGTCCGCAAGCAGATTGAACCATCAACATAAAGTCATTCGTCAATCGGGCAATCTGGTGCATCCTAAGCCTATGAAGACGCCACTAAAAATTCGCCGAGCAGACGACCGTTTCCATTCCAATTATGGCTGGCTCAATGCTTACCATTCCTTTTCCTTTGCAGGCCACGATCACCCAGATCATCGAGGCTACCAATCCCTGCGAGTCATCAACCAAGATACCATTGCACCTGGACAAGGGTTTGGAACCCATCCCCACCATTCGATGGAAATCTTTACCTACATTATTTCTGGCGAACTCCACCACCAAGATTCGATGGGCAATGGCCGCACCATCCGTGCTGGTGAATTTCAATATATGTCTGCCGGCAGCGGGGTCGAGCACTCGGAGTTTAACCCCTCGCCTGAAACACCCACTGAACTCCTTCAAATATGGATCCTCCCAAACCTGAGGGGGGGGAATCCCCGCTATCAAGATTTTGATTTGCCCAGCCACACGGCAGGTCGCGCGCTCACTCCCGTAGCCTCGCCAGATGGCCGGGAAGGCTCTATTGAAATCCGCGCTAACGCGACAGTGCACTACGGTCATCTCGACACGGGCTCCTCACTGGAAGCTCGCGCGGAGATTCAGAGCAGTTGGCTTCAGCTAATCACGGGATCCTTAGAAATTGGGGGAGAAAAGATCACTCCCGGTGATGGGGTGGGCATCGATGGTTCGCTTCCAGAAATCATGGCGCTGCGTGAGAGTACGTTCTTTCTCTTTAGCTTTTGAACGCCAGATCTGCTTTAAAGAACCCCCAGCAGTCGCCCGAGAGAAGACTTGTTATTCTGCACGAAAAGTCGCTCGGCCATCGGGATGGACTTGAGATTGGAAGCGGGATCCTCCGGCCTCTACCGTCAAGATCCCTTTGGCCCAATCCGCACTGATGATCGGACTTTCGTAGAGCGCCAGGTCTTTTAAATCACGGCGGGTTCCATTCCGCCAAACACCTAGATTGAGAGGGTCATCATTCCAGTGAAAACCAAGATATTTCCCATCAGGGCTTTGACACCGCACAATCCCTTTTTCCAGTTCACTCAGATCAAACTGACTGGCAAGAACCGCCTTCTGAAACTCTTCAAAAGATCCATGAGATTCTTTCTCCCCAGTTTGAATCGCCATTCCGCAGAAGTTTGTGCCAGTCCCTTGGGAAACTAAAACCTGATGCTCCGGAAAGCGCTTTTCACGGAGATCTTGGACCTCCTGATTCACAGGCCCCTCTCTTCGAAAGACTTCGATTCCTAATCCCTGAATGGCAACCCAAGTCCGGTCGCATCGAAGGAAGGTCACTCCTCTTTTTTCACTGACCTTTACCTTCTCGGGAACGACCCAACGCCACGGAGCCTTTCCAGATTTTGCGAGCCACAGCACGAGATTTTCCTGCTGAGCCACTCGGTTGGGAAACGCAATGGCTCCTTTTTGATACATCGGCGAGCCCACGTAACCCGCATGCAAGCTTGGAGCCGCATGGAGGGCAACTGCACCTTGCTCTTGGTCATAGGCGAGGATTTTAAAACCATTGACGTCGCCCCCATCGGTGGAGGTTCCACCGGTCAAGGAACCCATTTGATAGTGGTGGGCCAGATACTGAGTCTCGGCATATTCGGGAACGCTTTCAAACTGGAAAGAAGTCGTTGCCGAATAGCTCGGCTTAGCGGCAAAAATCTCTACTGGGCGTTGAAACTTCTTACGAGCAAGTTGGACCACGGCCATTGGTGGCCGATAAGAACTCGTGATTTGATGCACCTCATCCGCCTCCCATTGATTCTGCTTTCCACTCGGGTGATCACCAAACCACATCCATAATAAGTTCGCTGCACTTCCCCCAAAGGGTTGAGCATGGTTGTAATCTCTCTTTGTTGGGCCATTAAACCCGCCGCGATAATATTTTACCGCGCCAGCTGCCGCGAAGAAATCTAAACAAGCTTTTGCCGCTGCCTTCACCTCTCGATCTTTGGCGAAGTCATAGAGGTTGAGGAGTGGAGCAACTGAATGCCCGTGATAGTTCTCGGAGTCCCATTCCCCAATGCCCACCCGGTAAAGTGTTTTGGCATAGTTCAAAAGATGCTTTTTATAGAGATTTGTTGTGTCTTTATTGTTGGTCTCTTCGGCCATCAGATAAACTGAGCTCACTCGCATCAGATAGAGGTTCTCTGTCGAGCGAACATCGACCCACGAGTTCTTAGCATCTGGACCCCAGCCCGGCTTTTGCGCAAAGGCATAATGCGGTTTGTTTAAGGGATCAGTCTTTGTCCACTTCTGCGCTCCCGTAAACATCTGGCGCTTGTAGGAAGGAGCCAAAAGGTCTCCAAAGTAAAAGTATTTTCGCATCTGGTGCTTGAGCGTGAAGCAGGCGTAGTAATCAATCCCATCGGTCTCACGATGCCAAATTTCGTGCTGATGATCCTGCTGCTCGAGAACCTCCAAGCCTTTCTCACGCTGACCGGCAAGCACATGCGCCATGGCTTGGCCATAGGTCCGCTTCTCATTCTCGAAATAGGTATTGCCCTTTGGAGTGGAATCTTTGACTTGAAGCATAAGCACACGGTGCGCCCGTTCTTGAAACTCTGCTTCTAAGTCCGCAGGCCATGGATTGCGCAAGTCATCAGGAATGGGAAGACCATGATACGTCACTTTGCCCCCCTTGGTAGAAATCATTTCCTCGATCGCCCACTTCCCCTGGCAGGGAAAAAGAAGGATCAGAAAACTAAGAGATAGGAGTCTTCTATACGGCATGACATAGCTTACGGTAAGCTACCGAATCTCATATCAAATATGATTTTCTCTCGATCATGAAAACTCAACCCCTCAACACCCGTATTTTTATCCCATATTCTATGAGACTCGTTTTCTTTCTCCTCGCCATGCTTCCACTTGCTGCCCAGATCACTTACGAAGGTCAAGAAGGCCCCGGCAAAGGGAAGCATATCGTCTTTGTTGCTTCTGATCATGAATACCGGACTGAGGAAACCTGCCCGGCACTTGCCCGGATTCTAGCCCAGCATCATGGGTTTAAAACGACCGTCTGCTTTGGGGTCGATGAGCAGGGGTTCATCAAGGCGGGGGCTTCCGATGTGAGAGGCCTTGAGGCCCTACAATCTGCCGACCTCATGGTCATCTTTACCCGCTTCCTCGACCTTCCAGATGAGCAGATGAAGCACATTGATGACTATCTTCAGCGAGGTGGCCCTGTGGTGGGGCTACGCACCGCGTCCCACGCTTTTAAGATCAAGCCGGGCAAAAAATACTCTCACTACGACTTCCAGTATAAAGGCAAAGAATTTGAAAAAGGCTTTGGCCATCAGATCCTTGGAAACACCTGGGTGGGTCACTATGGGCGCAATCACAAACAAGCAACACGCATTCAAATCATTGCTGACCAAAAAGAGAATGTGATTCTAACAGGCGTCGCCGACAACGCGCTTTGTATGGCAGGAGCCTACGTGGGGATTGCTGACGAGACCTTTACCGTGCTCACCGAAAGCCAACCTCTCAATGGAATGACGGCGAATTCCCCGGCGGACGAAAAGAAAAAACCGAGCCCCTCGACGTGGACACGCCACTACACCACCAAAGCTGGCAAAAAGGCGCGCGTCTTTCACTCCACCCAAGGGGCTTCGCAAGACATCCTCGATCCAAACTACCGTAGACTCATTCTCAACGGGATCTACTGGGCAGCAGGGATGGAAAAAGAGATTAAAGCTGATTCAAACATCGCTTTTGTCGGAGATTATCAACCCAGCAACTTTAGCTTTGGGGGCGAGGTCAAAGGAATCAAGCCGGCCGACCTCGCTGATCTCAACACGCCAATCATGCCTAAAAAAAAAGCCGTGAAGTAAAAGCGCCTGTTAAAAAAGAGCGTCAGACTGACGCCAAAAATACAAAACTTGATCAGCCTTCTCCCAAAAGGGATCCAGAGCTCGCGCAGTATTACATCAATCTCCAAACTTCGCCTCGCCCAACACAAGCCCAACCCGTCGAGACCAGACTTCCCCTCAAGCTCGAGCCAGAGACACGGATTGCTCTAATTGGAAATCTCCTTCTCGATGCCGAGCGCCGTTACGGACACCTCGAGACCTTACTTCATCAACATCTCCCAACGCACAAACTCACAGTGCGCAATTTGGCATGGCCCGCTGATGAAGTTGATCTCATGCCAAGGCCTGATAATTTTGGCGATCTTGATCAGCATCTCCACTACTTCAAAGCTGATCTCATTATCGCTGCTTTCGGATACAATGAATCTTTTGCGGGCGAGAAAGGGCTTGCTGCTTTTCACAAGCGCCTCGACGAATTTCTCACTCATTTAAAATCTCAGGCCTACAATGGCAAAAGTGCCGCACGGATTGTGCTGCTCTCTCCGGCCGCCAATGAAAACCTGCCGGAAGTTCAAGCCGCAACACGCAACAACCCTCAAATCGCTCTCTACACGCAAGCGCTTGCGCAAGGCGCGGCCAAACACCAAGTGGCCTTTATCGACGTTTTTAATCCGACTCTTCCTGAGGTGGTTCTTAGCCAGCGCATGGTGCGCACGATCGATGGACACCAACACAATGAGCAAGGACACCTTCACTTCGCTCAAGCTGTCTTGAGAGGTCTCTTCCACAAAGACCCCACTACAATCAATGAAGACCTGAGAGAACTTGTGGTCGATAAGGCCTCACAATTTCACTACCGCTACCGCCCTCTCAATACCTTTTACTACACTGGGGGGCGCAACAAATCTTATGGTTATCTCGATTTTTTGCCCGCCATGCGCAACTTCGACCTGATGGTTGCCAATCGGGACCACGCCATCCATCTCACTGCCTCGACCGGGAAGAAAAACCTCCCTGATGACTCCAATATTCCCGAGCTTGACGAGGTCCTGCTCTCCCGAGGGGCCAATCAATTTCTCTCACCAGCCGATGAGCTCAAGGCCTTCAAAATCGATCCCCGCTTCGAGGTCAATTGCTTTGCTTCAGAAGAGGATTTCCCCGAAATGGCCTGCCCCATTCAAATGCGCTGGGATCGCCATGGTCGCCTCTGGGTCTCCACTTCTGTGACTTACCCTCACATTTACCCCGGACAGAAACCCTGCGATAAAATCATCATCCTTGAAGATACCGATCAAGATGGCAAAGCAGATCGCTGCACGACTTGGGCCGATGATGTTCACATTCCGCTTTCCTTTGTTTTGGATGGCAATGGCGGAGTCTACTGCTCCGAAGAACCTCACCTCACCCACCTCACCGACCGAGATGGTGATGGGAAGATGGATCATCGTGAAATCGTCTTTACAGGATTTGGGTGTGAAGATTCCCATCACGCGCTTCACGATTTTACGTGGACCCCAGGAGGAGATCTTCTCTTTCGCGAATCGATTTTTCACAACACTCAGACCGAAACTGCTTATGGACCACTGCGGGCAAAAAACTCATCTTGGTTTCTCTACCATCCCTCGACTCGTAAACTGACTGCCTTTGGGGCCTACCCCAACACCAACCCTTGGGGAGTCACCTTTGATCCGTGGGGCAATCACGTGGCCTCTCACCCTGTCTTTGCCTCAAGCTTCCACGCGACCAATCCAGATTATCCGAACCAACACCCTCGTGCCACAGGGATGCAGGCCTACTCCGGAGTCTGCGGGCAAGAATTCGTGAGTCACTCATTCTGGCCCAAAGAAATGCAAAACGGGTTTATCAAAGTTCGCTACAAACCAACCAACCGAGTGGAGTTTCACCAGTGGATCGAAAAGGAAGATCACTTCGCCGAGCAATATCAATCCGATGTGATTTTCTCTACCAACCTTTCCTTTATCCCCGTCGACTTTCGCTTTGGCCCCCGAGGTGCCGCTTATGTTTGCGATTGGTATAATCCCGTAAAAGGTCATGCTCAATACTCGCTGCGTGATCCGCGCCGCGATCGCAAAGCGGGGCGAATCTGGCGCATCACTCCGAAAGGCGCCAAACTTGCACGAGCACCCAAGATTGCCGAAGCAAGCGTTGATGAACTCTTTGAGCATCTCCACTCGCCTCATTATGCCATCCGTTGTTGGGCGAAACGAGAGCTTCGCGCCCGCTACCGAAACGGCCACACAGATGATCGTGGTCAGCCAGCTCGTCATACCATTGAGAGTTCTCTGGCTTCTTTTATTCAACAAAGCACCCAAGCCCTTCACCTCCTTGAAGCCCTCTGGCTACATCAGTCTTTTGATCTTCCAAATAACGAGCTCTTAGAACGTTTAATCAAAGATCAAGACCATCTCGTTGCTGCCTCTTCTTATGGACCTTTGCGGTTTTGGCATGATCAACTTGAACCCCTCAAAGTGATCAGTTTACTGAAATCTGGAGCGACTCACCCATCGCAACACGTTCGCAGAGAAGCAGTCATTTGTGCTTCCTACATCGGGACAAAAGATGCCTATCAAGCGGTCACACCGGTCTTGGCACAGCCAGCCGGCACTCACCTTGCTTATGCCATGAATACTGCGTTGAACTCAGCAGCCCTCAGGAAGCACTGGCAAGAAACTCCCGAAGCACCAATGATTACCAAAGCAATGGCAGCCTCTACGCAATTATCTAAAATGAGGCCGACAACTCGCAACGCCGATGAAGCAGCCTTTGATGCCCAAAAAGATCTTCAAAAAATTGAAATCTCCTGCCTTCCAGAACGCCTCTTATTCACCAAGGACAAGTTCAGTGTCCAAGCTGGTAAACCCGTTCGTCTCCACTTTACCAATCCGGATGCTACTGAGCACAATCTCATTATCCTAAAGAAGGGAACACCCATTTCGGAGATCGGAGAAGCAGCCAATCAGATGGCAGCTGATCCTGAGTCCGCTAAGAAATCCTTTATTCCCCAAGACGACCGGATTCTCCATGCGACCAAACTACTCAAACAGAATACAGCTCAAACCCTGCGCTTCATTGCTCCCCAAGAACCTGGAGATTACCCCTTCCTCTGCACCTTTCCTGGCCATTGGGTCATCATGAAAGGCGTCATGACCGTTCACTAGGCCCCGGAGATAAAAAGTTGAATTCCCAAAGAATCATGGAACAATTCTCCGTGAGGGCGTCGCTCTCAAAACGAATCTTAAATATATTATGAAAAAATTCCTCGTTTTATTGTCTGCCGGTTTAGCTTTTGCTCTCTCTTCATGTTGTGCCACTGGCAACTGTGGTGGTGGCAAATGCTCGAAAGCAAAGTCTGAATGCTGCGGTAAGTGCGGTGGCGAAAAGAAAAAGGAGTGCTGCGGCAAGTGCGGTGGTGCACATACTCACGCTGAGAAGTAATCTCTCAACTCAGATTAACAATTTCATCAGCCCGTGGCTCTTTGAGCCCGGGCTTTTTTGTATCTTGCTCTCTCACTTCCTTGGATCGATTCCATAATTCATCACACAAGACCTCAAATTCTGGCCCCGATCCAGAGACCTGCACAACAAGGTCACCCTCAGCGTATTTCACAACAACTGAACAATCGTCACTGAGCCTCGCGCTGTGTGCATCTCCTTCAACAAGCTCTTTGGCTCGAACCACGAGATCACGACATTGCTCTTCTTCGAAAGCTCCCTCAACACGACGATTGGCGGCGAGAAGAGCAAGTTCCAAATTCATCCGCGCCATCACCGCAACAATACTTCGACGCACCTTGGTGACCTCAACCCCTTCCCAGTCGATTTCAGTGCCATCTCGACGTGGGTCTAAAACATCACCTCCGAGTAAAAAGTCGGCGACCTTCTCGGCAATCCATTCTGCCACCCGCTTAAAAGGTCCGTGATATTCAACCATCACCAGACTATTCCCCCAGTTGGAGGCTGATGCAACTCAAAGCCTTGGATGGGAAAAATCGATTGCTCTGATGAATCAAAGGAGACTTCGCCATCGACCAGGCCCCAAAAACTCCGCGATTCATTAAAGATTTCCTAAACATTAACCTCAAGGGAAGCCCCTTCATTCTCGAAGTTTCGAGGCCCAACCCAAAGGGCCGTTGGGCCCTCCCTCACTTAACCTTTTAAATCAAGACGATCACTCTTTACAAAACTCCAACCCCTTGGCAGATACACGAAGTTTTAGCCACATCGCTTTAAAAACATGCCCAAGGATACCAGCATCAAAAAAATACTCGTCGTCGGAGCAGGCCCGATTGTCATCGGCCAAGGATGCGAGTTCGACTATTCCGGCACCCAAGCCTGTAAGGCACTACGGGAAGAGGGATATGAAGTGGTGCTGGTGAATTCGAATCCCGCCACCATCATGACAGATCCGCAGTTTGCCGAGCGGACCTACATCGAGCCAATCACGGCGGAAGTCATCGAAAAGATCATTATCAAGGAAAAACCAGACGCGCTCCTTCCCACTCTTGGGGGACAGACCGCTCTGAACGTCTCGATGGATCTTTATCACGCTGGAACCCTCGATCGTCTTGGGGTGCGAATGATTGGTGCGAATGCCGATGCCATCGATAAGGGGGAAAATCGCCAGCGTTTTAAAGACGCGATGATCAAAATCGGACTCGATCTTCCAGTTTCTGGTGTGGCTCATTCGATGGAGGAGGCCAAAAAAATTGCCGAGGAAATCGGCTCTTTCCCGCTCGTCATCCGACCAGCCTTTACCCTTGGCGGAACTGGTGGAGGAATAGCTTATAACAAGGAAGAGTTCGAAACCATCGTCACCCGTGGCCTTGACCTCTCACCCACCACCGAAGTGTTGGTGGAGGAATGTCTTCTTGGTTGGAAAGAATACGAAATGGAAGTGATGCGAGACCACGCTGACAACTGCGTGGTCGTCTGCTCCATCGAGAACCTCGATCCGATGGGCGTTCACACCGGCGACTCCATTACGGTTGCCCCAGCTCAAACGCTTTCTGACCGTGAGTATCAGATCATGCGGGATGCTTCCTTCGCCGTGATTCGTGAAATTGGCGTTGAGACGGGCGGATCAAATATTCAGTTTTCCGTCGATCCAAAAACCGGTCGATGCATCGTCATTGAGATGAATCCCAGAGTGAGTCGATCATCTGCACTCGCCTCGAAAGCCACTGGCTTTCCCATCGCAAAAATCGCTGCGAAGCTTGCTGTCGGATACACCCTCGATGAGCTTCCCAATGACATTACCAAGGAAACTCCCGCCTCCTTTGAACCAACAATCGACTACGTTGTCACCAAACTCCCTCGCTTCACTTTTGAAAAATTCGCGACTGCGGATCCTGTGCTAACGACTTCAATGAAAGCCGTTGGAGAAGCCATGTCCATCGGCCGCACTTTCAAAGAATCACTCCAAAAAGCCCTCCGTTCCCTTGAGACTGGCCGGTTTGGGTTTGGCTTTGATGGTAAGGATAGTGAGGGAACCCGCGAAAAAGTTGAACGCAAACTACACGTTCCAAACGCTGAGCGAATCTTCTGGTTAAAAGTTGCCTTTGAAACAGGATGGACGATCGAAGAAATCTTTGATGCGACTCAGATCGATCCTTGGTTCCTCGAGAACATGCGTGTCATTGTCGAAGAAGGGAAAAACCTCGCGAACTTAGATTTAAGACGCGCTAAAAAGCTTGGCTTCTCTGATGTGCAAATAGCGCAGGCACGCGGCATCAGCGCTGATGAGGTGCGCGCTGAGCGAAAAGAGAAAGGAATTATTCCCACCTACCGCCTTGTCGATACCTGTGCAGCCGAATTTGAGGCTGCCACCCCCTACTATTACTCAACCTATGGGGATGAAAATGAAGCTCGCGAATCCGAAACGAAAAAAATCGTCATCCTTGGAGGGGGACCTAACCGAATCGGCCAAGGGATTGAATTCGACTATTGCTGTGTTCACGCCTCCTTTGCTCTTCGGGAGCTTGGCTACGAATCCGTGATGGTAAACTCTAACCCAGAGACGGTTTCAACGGACTACGACACCTCCGATAAGCTCTACTTTGAGCCCCTCACCCTCGAGGATGTCCTCAACATCTGTGACCAAGAAAAACCTGATGGTGTGATCGTCCAGTTCGGAGGACAAACACCTCTGAACCTTGCCGCAGATCTTGAACGCCACGGTGTGCCCGTCATCGGAACTTCGCCGAAGTCAATCGAACTGGCTGAAGATCGTAAGTTTTTCTCGGCCCTTCTTGATCGCATTGGCCTCAAGCAGGCGGAAGCGGGAACGGCTGTCTCGGAGGACGAGGCCGTGGCGATCGCCGAACGCATTGGATACCCAGTTCTTGTGCGCCCAAGTTTCGTTCTTGGCGGACGTGGAATGATGATTGTTTACAATGATGATGAGCTCAGACACTACATTCGCAATGCTGCTGATGTTGCTCCCGACCGACCGATTCTCGTCGATCGCTTTTTAGAAAATGCCACCGAGGTTGATGTCGACTGTATTTCCGATGGAGAGACTTCGGTCATCGGCGCAATTATGGAGCATATCGAGCAAGCTGGCATCCACTCCGGAGACTCTGCTTGTGTGATTCCAGCCTTCTCATTGAGTGAGAAAATTAAGAAGGAAATCACCGATGGCGCAAAAGCACTTGCTCGAGAGCTTGAAGTGCGCGGTTTGATGAACATCCAATTTGCCGTCAAGGATGATGAGCTTTATGTCATCGAGGTGAATCCACGAGCTTCACGAACTGTTCCCTTTGTCTCAAAATCAATTGGTGTCCCTCTCGCCAAACTCGCGGCCAAAATCATGGTTGGCCACAAACTTGTAGATCTTGGATTTACCGAAGAAACACTACCTCCTTGTTTCTGTGTGAAGGAAGCCGTCTTCCCTTGGGGGCGTTTTCCGGGAATCGATATCGTCCTAGGACCAGAGATGAAATCGACGGGTGAAGTGATGGGTGCTGACGCCGATCTCGGGATGGCCTACGCAAAGGCCCAGATTTCGGCCTTTAATCCACTTCCTAAATCAGGCAACGTCTTCCTATCGGTCAACGATCGAGATAAGCCCCGTGCACTGGATGTCGCGCGTGATCTTGCCGAACTAGGGTTCAAAATCCACTCAACTGGGGGCACCTACAAGTTTCTTGAAGAGAACTCCATTCCTGTCGAGCGACTCTATAAGCTCAGTGAAGGCAGACGCCCAACCGTCATGGATATGATGAAAAATGGAGAACTCCATTTCATCATTAATACTCCAAGTGGGCATGAAGCCCGCATCGACGAAGTCAAGATTCGCTCCGGTGCCGTCCAATACAAGGTGAGTCACTGCACGAACCTTGCCGCTGCAGAAGCGAGCGTAAAAGCGATTCGCTCACTTCAGGAAAACGAACTGACAGTCACCGCACTTCAGGAGTATCACGGATAAGATCCACCCAGGAGCTAAGCGAGTCGAATTTTTTTAAGATTTAGTTCTCCTTGGAAGGAAGCGGAGCATGTTGCGCTCCCTCAAGAGAATGCATCCAATGCCAAAGCGCTTGGAATTGTTTTTCTGCATTCCCTTGGAAGTAACTCGCATTTAAGGCCTGCTTCTTATTGGTCGTGTACTTCGGCATAATGGTCGTGGACACAAAGCGTTGGGGCCAAAACATCCAAGAATGGTAATATCCGGGACGCAATCTTTCGCTCGACACTTGGAGGTTGGGCCCCTGTCCTTCAAAAGCTTGAATCGCTGGGCTCTGCCCATGGGCATGGCACGCAACACAGCCATATCCATTCATGCCAGCGATCATCTCCCCTGTCTTTACCAGCTCTTGGTGACTCTCCAGCTCTTGGCTTTCTAAATCCATGCCTGCTCGATAGGCTAACCCTTTTGCAAGGAGAGCCGAGCGGCTCACAAAGGCAGGCATTTTTGCCTGCATCCACGGACGCACCTTGAGGCCTTCTCCTGCAAGAAGCCCTTCGATCCAATGAGTGTTAAACTTCTCTCCAGCTAACGAAAGATCAGGGAGCTCGTTTTCCCCCGAATGACATTTCGTGCATTGGAGTCTCTCCATGGTTCGAGTCGCATACTCATGAGCAACAAACCGGCGAACAGCACCGAGATTTCGATTTCCATCAAAGTTTTTAAAAGCAAAGAGTGCCTGTTTTTGGTCAAAGCTCAGCCTCAATTCGGGAGCATTCCCTTCTTGCTCCGAGAGGCATCCTTTCTCAAACCATTCAGTTTCCCACATTTCTTTCACCTTTGATGCGCTAAATTCATAGGACACACCCTCGCCAGGCTGGTGACATACAGCACAACGTTGGGTCACCATCTTTTGACCTTTAATCACATCACCAGGCAAAGGAGAAACTGGCTTGGGTTGTCGCTGCTCGATCCAAGCGGCAATATCCGCAGCCTCTTTGGGAGTCAAATGAAGCTGCGGAAAGGTCGTATCGGCAGCATGAGTTGCCGGATTTAAGAGGAAGTTCTGAAGACCTGCTTTGGTGAACTGATGACGTTTAGATAACATCTCTGCCCACGGTTCAAAATAGAGCTCTTTGATGAGTTTGTCTCCGGCTTGAGCGTCACCCGCGATGACACGGAGTTCCCTCGTCTTGATGGTCGCGAGGTAGGCGGCTATATCCTCTGCCTCATCTGGCGCAACCGTAGGGCAATGATTTTCGGGCATCCTCACCCACTTCGCCAACCAACTTTGGTTCATCCGATTGCCAATGTTTTCGAAGTCCGGAAGCCTCTCTAGAAGTTCGGGCATCGTTTCACCTGGTTTAAACATTTTTTGATCTCCTTGATGGCAACGCACACAACCTGCCGAAGCAAATAACTGTCGTCCGTTGCGAGCCTTTTGTTTGACCGCTAGGGTGGAGTCTGGGTGGTGACGGTAGGCTGATGGACTCACAGGCTCCCAAACAAAGTCCTGACCACTCCACAGGAGTCGAATCCGACTTGTTCCTTCCGGTGCTTTCTTAAAATAACAATGTAAGGCATGGGGGCCTGATTCCAACTCAATGGCACCCGCCTCGAGAGGCAACTGCCCCTCGATGAGCTTTTGCCCATCGAGCTTCAAACTTGCCCATCCTCGGCCCTCAAGACGAAAAGCAATCTTGTCTCGTTCTTTGACAATCAGATCTCCCTCAAAAGTGGCTTGAGCGCTTGGAATAAAACTGGTCATTGCGCTGCGCGAATCCAGGGTGAGAGCCAGACGATCTAGGACGACCGCGTCTTCAGAGCTTCCCTTTGATGTTTTGAGAATCAATCCCTGATTACCCAGAGCTTCTTTTTTAATCTGGGGAAGGTGAGCCAAATCGAGACCGTGCTCCCAAAAAGGTGGACGCAAGTGGTGGATGGTGTTCCAGATCGTTTCCTTAAATTCGTTTTTGTTGACGTCTGAGAGGTCCATGCGGATTTCCATCTGCATCGCGGCTGTCATGTCTGGAATGAAAAGAAAGACCGACTTCCCATCAGGCAACAATTGGGCAGCCCGAATCTCGACGGCATCGACCTGATTTTCACCCTCTTTAGAGGCTTCTTTTAATGCTCGCTGACGTGCTGGCGCATCGTAGTCATCAATAGAGAATCGTCCTGAACCGTATTGTGGCCCCCAGACATAATCCCATTTACTAATACGGTAACGCCGAGGGTCATTGACGACGTCACCGTCAAGGAGGTCGCTGAAGCTGATTCGCAGACCGTTCTCGAAGGCTTCTAATTGGAGAGGCACCGGCTTTTGGTCTTCGATAAAACGAATTCGTTGAAAACCAGTTCCTCCATTGGTCTGCCAACCGCGAAATCCAATGACGTAAAAATGCCCAGACTGAGGATGGAAGCGGCCTCGCATGGCCGCGGTCGTCAAATCAATTGGAAGTCGATAAACCCCTCCTTGAACTTGTCCATTCACCTCATCAACTAGGGTTCGATAAATCGAGCTTTTGCCATACGAGAGGTGCAACATCTGGCCAGCATGGTTTTCCCAAGAGCTGTTTTCGGGGGCCCACATCTGGCTACCGCTGGAGTTGTCCACGTAATAGGGTAACCAACAAAGCGGCTTTTCATAATCGGTGGGCATCGCCGGCTTCACCTTCACAAACTCTTTATTGACCCACTCGCTAGGAATCACTCCATGAAAGCTACTTCCGTCTTTCTGACTCCAGGTGATTTTACACCGAGGAACAAAGCTTCCTTCGTTCTCCCCAGTGGTCATTTCTCCGTGAGGACCAATGCCAATCCCTCCTGGAGCTCTCAGTCCCCATGCCATTCTTTGCATCTCTTGGCCGTCTGGGCTCACCCTTAAAATGACACCTGAATGATCTGTCAGCTCGGAGAACCCACGCCCTCCCGACAGGACTGGTGCTCCTTTACTAAAATAAAAATATCCGTCGCTATCAGTCTGTAGATCAAAAGCAAACTCGTGAAACCCTTTCGTGATTAAAACATCGTTATTAAAACACTCGTAAAAATCTGCCTCTCCATCACCGTTTAAGTCATGCAATCGAGTAATCTGATCCCGTCCATGGGTGTAGATCGTATCGTCGACGATCTTTAACCCCAAGGTCTGAAAAAGGCCACTTGCGAAACGGCGCCACTTGATCTCAGAAAGATCACCATCAATTCCCTCGGCAATCCAGACGTCTCCATTCCATGTCGAGCAGGCAACTCGCTTCCCATCAGCAAAAAAATCGAAAGCACCAAAGCGAATATTCGATCTCCAGGGATTGTCTTTGGGCAGCAAGAGCTCATCGGCAGCGTAGCCATTTTTTGGTTCAGCTAAGCGACCTCTCACACTGATGATTTCAGGAAACAGCGAAGGCCCCCCGCTTCTCAGGTTAGAAGAGTCCACCGGTTCCAACTTCACATCGCCGTCTCTGCTCACTGCATCTTTGGGAGTATAAACAATTTCAAGGGCCGTCCCCAACCGAGCTCCTTTGCTCATTTCAAGGACAACTCGACCGTTCATTTGCGTTTTGAGGCTCACTCCAGAGGACCTTTCTTGGCCCGCATCACGAAGAGTGACCTCAATTTCTTTTGCCCCTTCAAGAGGGTCGAGCAAAAGGAGCTCAATCTCTTCGCCAATGATTGCGCCCGCTTCTGAGCTAAAAGTACGAACAATACTTCCACCCCGTAGCGAGGGAACTTCGTAAAGAATGGTAGTCCCAACCTGGTAGCATAGTGTCGTCCCATCTCGATGGCGGTATAATCCGAGATATTTGCCGCATTGATCTGGCAGATTTCCCTGGCGAGATGGCCGCACATCTTCCCATTTACCATTCACCGCGACTCCCGGTCCTCTCTGTGTCGCAAAGAAATAATCCATTTTATTCGCAGGTAGAGAGGAGTTGTCTGCGTGCTTTCCACTCCAAGCTGTTCCTGCGAGTTTCACCCTTCCTTGGAAGCCTGCGACCATCCGCAAAGTCTCTGTATCGAAGACAACGGTGTGGTCTTCCTCTGGCCCAAGCTTGATTGCAATTCCTTTAAGCGCTGCCACCTCGCCTTCAGCGCCTCCATCCAAAAAAGTATCACTGATAAAGGGGCCCGTGTCCATGAGCTCCCACCACTTGGCATTTGGGTTTGCTTTTGCTTGCTCGGTTGCCCTCTGCCCGCGGGTTTTCCCATCAGTTTGAAGTGCAAAACTTAAGAACAAACAGAGAAGAAAAAAGAGACTCTTAAGCATTGTTGCTGATAGTAGAGAGCTATCGCGCTGCATCAACTCCTAAGAAAACGTGCCAGAGTCACAAAGAAATCAATAAACATGGGACTTCGTTCTCGCTTCTCAAGAACTTCAACCAGATAAAGCTTCTCGTGTCGAAGATCCTTGTCATCGGAGGTGGTCCTGCTGGCCTACGTGCCGCGGAAGTGGCCTCTGCCACTGGTGCCGAGGTCATTCTTTGTGATCAAAAACGCTCAGTTGGTCGAAAATTCCTAGTCGCTGGAAAAGGAGGCCTCAATCTCACACACTCCGAACAAATCGATTCGTTTCAAACCCGCTATCAAGGTCCTGATCAACCGCAGAATCTTTGGCCGAAATTGCTTCGTCGATTTGATAACGACGCCTTGAGAACGTGGGCTGCGCAACTTGAGGTGGACACTTTTGTTCAACGCTCAGGGAGAGTCTACCCCACAGCTCTCAAGGCAGCACCTCTTTTACGGCGCTGGCTGGCTCGTTTGCGCACGCAAGGAGTGTCTCTTCGCATGCAACATCGCATGAAAGCTTTACGTGTGGGGTCTGTCGATTTTGAAACACCGAATGGTTCGGTTACGATCCACGCCGATGCCATTATTCTTGCCCTTGGAGGTGGATCTTGGCCTGCAACAGGATCAGACGGGGCTTGGGTGCAAACACTCCAAGCAACTCAAGTGGACATCACTTCACTCCACCCAGCAAACTGTGGTTGGGAGGTCAACTGGCCCGAAGAGCTCAGGACTTTCGTTGATGGCAAACCGTTAAAAAACATCAGCGCATCCGTTGGTCCTCAGAAGGTGAGCGGAGAAATCATGCTGACTCAGTACGGAATGGAAGGCGGTCCAATTTATCAGTTAGGACCCGCACTGAGAACCTCAACGCAGCCCATTGTCTCACTCGATTTAAAGCCCACTTTTACCGTAGAGCAGTTGGTCAAAAAAATGGGGAGCGTCAAAAAGAATTTCCTCAGGGAATCAAAATACAGGTGGAAATTATGTGGGTCCATGCGAGCGCTTTTAGCTGCGTATCACGGCCCTTTCGATTCTGCGCAATCTCTAGCACAAGCCACCAAATCCTGTGATATTCCCTTCACGAAACCTCGCCCCCTAGAAGAAGCAATTTCTTCAGCAGGGGGGATTGCCTGGCCAGAACTTGATGAAGATCTCATGCTACCAAAACTCCCTGGCGTGTTTGCTGCCGGCGAAATGATCGACTGGGAAGCTCCGACTGGCGGCTACCTCCTACAAGGTTGTTTTGCCTCTGGAACTTTTGCCGCTGAAGCGGCCCTCGCCTATTGTGCTAGTCATCAAACCACTCATCTTTTGGATCAAAAGCCGGAATAGGAATATTGATGATCTTCATCTTGCCCACCGCGCGGTGCCGGCACCCCGGTTGAATCATCACTGTCGTCATCGGTTTGACCGGTACTTGCTGACCATCAAGCTCTAAATATCCCTCACCCTCCAAAATGAGGTAAATCTCCGTCATCACTTTATGATAATGAACCCTCGCTTCTTCCGATATATCAACGAGATGGATGCTTGCAACTTGATTGTCCGGAAGACAAAAAGCCCGACGTGCTATGCCACAGGGGCAGGGTTGACCTTCTAGCGAGTCGAGCTGTTCAATAAGATACCGAGGCATGATTCTTTGATAATGATGATTTGAATTTAGCTAGAATTGGAGCTCAGAGTCCCAGACGCTTCCGATTCGCTTCACGCCATTGAGCGCCTAATTCACTGACACTCTTTCCTGTCCACTCCTTCCAAAGTTCTTCGCGATAACCTTGATGAATTGATAAATTGATTTTTCGCATCAAGTCTTTTTCATAATTCTCGATGACCCAATTCAAAAAATGAGCACTCACTCGGTAGCTACTATCGTAGCGCGCAGCCTCAAAATTCCGATGATTGATGCGCGCTCCTCTTTTTTCAGGCTCAAAGAGAAACCAACGAATATAATCGGCTGATCCCTCAGTAATCCATGTCGGCAACCGTTTTCCACGGGCGATGCGGCCCTGTGGATCCCGCCCCCCAAACTGCACCACATGAACGATTTCGTGGATTCCTGCTCCAATTGACTCCCCAGCAATTTCACGCCGGACAAAATCAGCATTAAAGACCACCGAATCTCCGGTAGCAAACGCCGGAACACCGCGTAAATGACCTGGTAAATTCGCCGGCTCCTTTAAAGTAAAGGAAATCTCGCTCGCGGGCGTGACTCCCGGCACCGGTAACATTTTGATAATCTTAGGATACCATTCATCCATCACTGGAACGAGCTTATCGCTGGCCCACTGTGCAAGATCAGGCGCATCTGTCGCATCAACCACGTATGAATATTTGCCCGAAGTCGATTGGATTTTTTTGACAATCGTCTTGGGGCGCTCAAGACGCTGGACCTCGCGTTCACCAACCTCGAGGACATCAATCTCGCTATAAAAAGTCTCATTGAAAGGTTCCTGGTTTCCATTCGGAAAAATATCAAAAATCAGATAACGAAAACGTCCCAAAGAAGTTCCATCTTCTCTGCCGACCATCACCGCATGCTGCCCAGGCTTCATCGATGACGTGTCTACGGATTCAATCCACTTCCAATCTTCTCCCGGTTTCGCAGGTCTAGGTGATGCTTTCGGGATGCTCTTGGCATCCGCACCGTATAGATCATAGCGCTGAGCAGCGCGTGAACTTGGATGCCATGAATAGGTGCCTACAGATTTCACCTCGATCTCTTTGCCAAGATCAACGAGTAGCCGCCCGCCGCCACTCCCCTGAGCAAAAAAGAAATTCCGAGAAGGTTCATCACTTCCTCCGGGGAGTTGCCCATCAAAGAGAACACCAAGCGCTCCACTTCCTCGATCCGCTTTCCCTTCTAGGAGTTTTCTCGACGACATTTTCGCCAGATCATCGATTGCAGGCATCGGAAGAGATTCTAGAGAGAATCTCGAGGTTGAACTCTGTTCAATCAGAGGAGCCGCGAGAAGGGTCGATCCTTGAAAAAACAGCCCCAAAAAACTCCAAATCTCTTTTTTCACCTCATCGGGATGAGATAGTTGATCTCCCTTGTCAAATTCTAAGCCACGACAACGACAAGATCCGAGTAGCTCTTAGTTCATCGCCTTTCAAATAAGCGTCTTCTCTACCCTAACCATTCGCTGGCGTTCACACTTTCAGGCTCTTTCTTCTTTTTGAGGAAACGGGAGCCCCATGGCCGCGAGCGGCAATGAGATAGAGCACCAACCAAACACAGAGTATCTCTAGAGGAGCCTCTTTACTTCTTTACATCTAAGCAGAAGAAAAGGTCCTGATCCCGCAGGTAAAGCCTTCCATTGACGACCACCGGATGAGTCCACACTTTTCCATTGGTTCCTTCCCGGAGTTTGGTGACATCAGGCATGGCAAATCGGCCCTTCTCAGAAAAGCCATCTGGAGTCGCTTCCACCAGAGAGACAGAGCCTTCCGATTCGTCGACACAATAGAGCATCCCATCCGCGTAGTGCACAGCGCCCTTCTGCATCCCGTTACCACTCTGATTCCACTTTGCTTCGCCAGTTTTGAAATCTTGGCAAACTAAACCGCGACCGTCAGAAAATCCGTAAAGATATCCATCGAGTAAAAGAACACCACCATGGTGATTTTTCATGACTTTGTTTTCCCAAACATCCTTCGCTTCGGCTCCAGAGATATCCACAAGCTTGCAGCCCGCACCATATCCGGAGGTCATATAAACTTTCCCATCATGATAAATTGGAGTTGGAATGACCGCTGTTCTTCCTTGCGACCACTTAGAACTCCACAAGAGCTTTCCAGTCTGTGCATCAACTCCTGCCAAGGTCTTCATAAACAACTGCACATATTGTTTTTTACCATTCACCATTGCAATAATGACTGAAGAATACTGAGCGTTGTCCGTTAACTCCTGACTTCTCCAGATGGTCTTGCCTGTTTTTTTATCGAGGGCAACGATTGCTCCATCACTTCCTCCAGGAGTGACGATGAGCCAATCGCCATCGACGAGAGGAGATTCAGAATAGCCCCACTGGGGAACCTTCCCTCCAAAATCGCCAACCATTTCTTTACTCCACTTCTTTTTACCGGAGTTCGCGTCAGCTGCCATCAATGAACCATTCGCGCTGATCGCATAAACCATCCCTTCGCTCACAGTTGGGGTGCCACGTGGACCCGCACCCCACCCAGTCGAGTAGCCCTTTTCAGGATCATCACCAAGATCTGCTTCCCAAAGCTTTTTCCCATCACTCTCATTTAAACAAAGAATCTTCGCCTGTCCTTCGATGGTCCCTGTGAGATAGATCTTCCCATTAACAATCGCCGGGCCACTATACCCCTTCCCACACAGGCGCGATTCCCAGACCAATTTAGGGCCCTCTTTTGGCCACTCTTTTAACAAACCTTGATCAGGCGAATGATCACTCCGATCCGATCCTCGAAAGCTCGTCCATTCAGCGCCCGACGCAAGCAGTCCGGAGAGAAGTAAAAATGCGGAGAGAATCCATCCAGTTTTCTTTGTTTTCATATTGTCAAAAAGAGAAAGGTGTATGTCTTATTAGAAACGAGTTCCTCGTAGGGAATTTATCTTAAAAAACTATTAAGCGAGAATCTTTTTTAAAACTTTCATCGGTTTCACTCCTGTTAATCGCTGATCCAAGCCCTGATAACGAAGGGTAAAACGTTCATGATCAATTCCCAAGCAATGGAGGATCGTCGCATTGATTTCATTGATATGGACCGGGTCTTTGATCGGATTATAGGAGAAATCATCCGTTTCTCCTAATTCAGTGCCACCTCGAATTCCACCACCCGCCATCCACATACAGAAATTACGAGGGTGGTGATCACGTCCATACTGAGTTTCGGTGAGCGTGCCTTGGGAATAGACCGTGCGACCAAATTCTCCCCCCCAGATAACAAGTGTTTGATCCAACATTCCGCGTTGTTTCAAATCGGTGATTAAGGCGGCACAAGCTTGGTCTGTGTCAGCACATTGATTTGATAATTCTTGAGGGAGATTCCCATGAGAATCCCAACCTCGATGATTAATTTGAACCATGCGCACTCCTCGCTCCACTAAACGCCGTGCGAGGAGGGCACTAGATGCAAACGAACCCGGCTGTTGAACGCGCTGCCCATAGAGCTCCATGGTTTTTTGAGACTCATTGCTAAAGTCGACAAGCTCCGGCACGCTCGCTTGCATGCGAAACGCCATTTCATATTGAGAAATGCGAGTTTGAATATCTGGATCGGCAAATCTCTCAAAGCCTTGGACATTGAGTTCTCGCAGAGAATCAAGCATTACTCGACGATCCTTTCTACTCAGTCCCGGAGGATTTTCTAAATAGAGCACCGGATCGTTGCCTGCTCTCAAAACAACGCCACTATGGCGCCCCGGCAAAAAGCCCGGCCCCCACATCCTGCTAAATAAAGCTTGAGCGTTCGATCCATTCGGAAAACTTGGGTTTAAGGCGACAAAGGCTGGTAGATCTTCGGTCTGCGCTCCAAGTCCATATGAAATCCAAGAGCCTAAGCTCGGCTTTCCGGAAACTTCGCTTCCGGTCATCACAAAGGTACACGCTGGATCGTGGTTGATGGCATTCGTATTGACGGTTTTGATCACCGCTAAATCGTCGACGATTTTTGCGGTATGAGGGAGAAGTTCACTCACCCAACGCCCACACTCACCATGTTGCGAAAACTTGAACCGCGATGGGGCAACCGGGAACTTACCCTGACCACTCGTCATTGTGGTAATACGATTACCAAGAAAATCCTTCGGTAGATCTTTGCGAAACTCTTTGATGAGGTTGGGCTTGTAATCCCACGTGTCGAGCTGCGAGGGCCCTCCATTCATATGGAGATAGATCACGGCTTTCGCTCGGCCCTCAAAATGAGGAAATCCATTTAATGCTGGGTGGACTTTTGATCCGACTGCTTTGCTTGTACCCGAACCAAGCAAAGACGCCATTGCGATTCCCCCAAGGCGAATTCCGGTATCGCCAAAGAATTGACGCCGTGTCTGCAAAAGCTGGTGTTGGTAGAATGGATTCATCAGTTTGTTAATTGCGCACAATGGCTTCGTCCATATTGAGCACTAAATTGGCCACGAGCGTGAGGGCGGCGAGTTGGAGAGTATTAAGATCCGCCGGGACTTCGGATTCACCAAAGGCAACGGCTTTTGCGGCCTCTTCTGGGGCCTCTTGATAGACAGCAAACTGACGCTCGTAGAGTTTGCGGGCAATAGCGATCTCTTCCTCTCTACCTTCTCTCGCAAGAACCGCTCGAAACGCAAATGCTATTTGAGCTTCTAGACCCGAAAATTCCTTCATCATCCGAACGGCCAGTCCTCTCGCTGCTTCATAATGCTGAACGTCATTCATGAGCTGCAAAGCTTGTAGTGGGGTATTGCTCCGTTCACGCCCGACACAGAATTGCTCTCGGCTTGGGGCATCAAAATTCGTCATCGCGGGATGAGGAGCCGTGCGTTTAAAAAAGGTATAGATTGACCTTCGGTAGAGGTCAGCTCCCTTTCCTTGCTGATAAAAACGGGTGTTAGATCCGCCAAAGGCAACGGGCTCCCAAATATTTGGTGGTTGGTAAGGCATCACCCCCTTGCCTCCCATCTTGAGCTCAATCAATCCACTTACAAACAGAGCCTGATCTCTGAGCTGTTCAGCATCGAGACGAAAACGAGGACCACGCGCTAGCTGACGATTCTCCGGATCCATTTGCCACTGCAACGCACTTGCAGAACTCCGCTGGCGAAAGGTGCGACTTGTAATCAGCGAGCGCATTAAGGCTTTCACATCCCAACCCGTCGCTTGGAAATTTCCTGCCAAGTAGTCAAGAAGCTCAGGGTGACTTGGTAATTCTCCTTGAGTCCCAAAGTCATGTGCTGTCTTCACCAGCCCCACACCAAAAACTTGCTGCCAGATTCGATTGACAGCGACCCGGGAGGTGAGCGGATTTTCAGGAGCCACGACCCAATAAGCAAGATCGAGCCGGTCTGCTCTCGCTGCCCGTTTTTTTAAAGGAGGAAGAATTGCAGGCGTGTCAGGCTCCACCCGCTCGCCAGGCTTGTCGTATTCACCTCGAACCATCACAAAGCTATCTCGAGGCTTCGCAAGGTCGCGATACACAAACGTGGAGGGCACGCTCTGGTCATAATCGGCCCGTTCTTTCTGAATCGCCGCAAGTTCACCCCGCAACTCCGTGAATCGACCCCGCGTGCTCCGGCAAACTTCACGCAGATAGTACTGTCGTATTGTCGCCTTTTCCTCGGGCTTTCTTTGCGCCTCAGGTCCCGCTTTGAGCCACGCGTTAAGATCCGCGGGAACATTTGGAGTATCCTGACCAGTTCGAGCCTTTCTCCAAGCGGTTAGCGACAAACTCGGATCATTCACTGGATCACTCACTCCTTGAACACCAAAGCGGTCGATAAACATTG
This sequence comes from Akkermansiaceae bacterium, assembly GCA_023261045.1. Taxonomy (GTDB): domain Bacteria; phylum Verrucomicrobiota; class Verrucomicrobiia; order Verrucomicrobiales; family Akkermansiaceae; genus SW10. The sequence goes on along the minus strand of JALRJZ010000002.1, from coordinate 24,219 downwards.
TTCCCCCGTAGACCGTAAAGGCAAAACCCTTAATGAGGTCGCCAGCTTTTAAACCCATTTTTTCACCGCTGACTTCCAGCTTCACCCACTTGCCAGCTTCTGGCAGCTCCCCAGCTCGGTATCGCTCGGTTGTTGCCTTCTTTCCAAATTCAATCACGTCCTGCCCCCAGAGGGCACGATGGCTCCACCCATTGGTATGAAATTGTATCATGACTTCATCGGGAAGATCATTTGGATCGAGGTAAACATGGATGAAGAAAGTGGCTTGCTCTGGCACCATGAGATCCTGCGCACCACTTTGGTAATAATCTTGAGCCATCAACTCCCCGCTTCGCTTCAAAGCCACCTTTCCGCTCAAAACTGGTTCTTCCACGAAAGTTAAAGGGTGGCCCGAAGCCCCAAGCTGAGCTCCCGTGGGAAAGGCCTCATCAAACCAAACTTGCTCGGTCATGACCTGATCCGGAGGAGGGATCATTTCTGCCGGGTCCTCATAAGCCACCTGGCTTGCCAGTTGATTCAGCTTTGCATTGATCGCTTGCTCTCGCTGCGTGAAGGACTGGATTCGCTCATCATAGCCTTCGGGCTTTACCTTGATCACTGGCTCGGTGAGCAACTGATTGCCGTCCATGGCCGGATCAGCATTGGAATTAAAAAAAGCGTAGAGGGAATAGAATTCCTTAGCGGTTATTGGATCATATTTGTGATCGTGACAAACCGCGCAGCCTGCAGTTAACCCAAGCCAGACCTGTGCCATCGTGCTCGTACGATCAACGGCATAACGAAAAATAAACTCCTGCGCGATGCTTCCGCCCTCCCCAGTTGTTACGTTGCATCGATTAAAACCAGTTGCAACTAGCTGGTCTTGGGTAGGTTGAGCAATCAGATCACCTGCAAGTTGATCGATTGTAAATTGATCATAAGGCAGGTTCTTGTTGAACGCTGCAATCACCCAATCACGGTAAGCCCACATTTGACGTTCATTGTCCAAATGCATGCCATGTGTATCACCATAGCGCGCGGCATCTAACCAATGTCTTGCCATTTCTTCACCGTAATGAGGTGACGCCAAATAGCGTTCAACCATTCGCTCATAGGCTCCCGGTTGCGTATCTTCGAGGTAAGTTTTCACTTCTCCTGGTGAGGGAGGTAGCCCCGTCAGCGCAAAGCTCACACGACGGATCAAGGTTGGCCGATCAGCTTCAGGAGAGAAACCCCACCCTTGTTGCCGAAGCGCAGTTTGAATGATCCGATCGATTGCGCTCCCTTCTCCGTCAGGCAACTCAACCTTAGCGACGGGTTCAAACGCCCAGTGCTGCTGGTAATTGGCCCCCTCCACGATCCACTGACGGATCGTGGCCTTTTCCTCTTCAGACATCGTTTTATGCGAGTCTGGGGGCGGCATGACATCGTCTTCATCCGTGGAAATAATTCGCAACCACGCCTCACTTTGTTCTGGCTCTCCGGCAACGAGGGCAGGCCGCCCACGTTTTTTCTTACGCAATGCTCCCTCCGCTACATCGAGACGCAATTTTGCCTCCCTGGTTTGCTCATCAAATCCGTGACACGAAAAACATTTCTCAGAAAGAATGGGGCGAATATCTCGGTTAAACGAAAGCGCTCCTGCCTCACACAAAGCAACGCTCAAATACAGAAAAAAAATGACCCAATGACCTTTCACCTTCCTTTGAGTGTGGCACGTCTTTCTATCATGCGAAAGACGAGAAGTTCAGTTTTCAAAGAAACTCAAATCCAAATAATGACTGCCTCAGGAATCGTCACCCGAGAGCTCTAGCATTGCTTTGGCAAAGGCCCGTCCCATCCGATTGAACCAGATAGCGCTACCTAAATAGTGGTAGCCATGATCAGAGCCAACTTTCTCCCATTCTGGGATATTCTTACGCCACGTGGGATAGAGCGCTTCAGCAGCTTGGTCGATGAGGCGATCCGTGCGAACAGCCCGCACATTTCCGTTAAAATCAGAGACGTTCTCCATGGCTAATTGTGCCTCTTGGATCACTTTCATCGCTCCTTTTGATTCCTTTGATCCGTTTTGACCCATCACCCCAATGACTACTGGCATTCGGGGAGCGTTTAGATCTTTACGAACATCGCGTATCAAATGCTCTAAGTTACGGGCATATTCTTTTTCGGCTCCTCCGTATTGATCGTTCCATCCTTGGAACCAGACAAATCCAGAAATCCGTTTCTCCCGCCCCTTGAGTTCAGGAAAAAGCTGATCACAACCGTCGATTGTCGTTCTCACTTCCTTGAGCATCTCACGATAGGATAGTCCATATTTTGAGCGGATTTCATCCATCGTTGGAAGGGGCTGATCGCGCTGGTGCTTTTCATTATTGCGCTCCACTGCAAGACGCGCTTTCTCAAGCTCAGCTTCTAAGACTTCTGTCGATGGCAAACCCACCGAGGGAGGGCGAAAGTTGCGATACAGAGAATGCCCTCCCCATGCCGTTTTGATCAGAAGAACGGGTTCTTCATAGTTGGCGCCCATCACCGTTCCAAACTCAAGTTCCGTGCCCGTGCGATCTCGAGAACCATAGCCAATCGTCAACTGACCATGCCTTCCAAGAAACTTAATGAAAACGTCCTCGCGCTTGATCCATTGATTGTCTTGACGAAGGTGCGCAAACAAGTCCTTTGTCTCAGCGGCATTGGCTTGGTATTCCAAAAGCTTGTTTTGAACTTTGCCTTCCATATTGGATTGCCCCGCCAACACATACACCCGGACTGGTTTCTCGGCCCATACCGGCGCGCCAAGGAAGAGCACGACGAGTAGATGTTTTAAAAGTCCCATGACCTATCTAATCGGAAAAGATCCGCAAACTCTTTCAGGCCATTTTGAAAAACCTCTGATGGTTTTGGGCGCTTGATAATAAGAGGATCTTTATCTTCTGCGCGGAGGACCTCGAAAATCGATCTCCCCATCTCCATCACGATCTTCTCCATACTCCATCGGCATGGTCCACTGGATCTTTTCGCGTCGCCCCTTTCTGACATGTTCTCGGTAGACTTTCTTTTCAACCTCGTTGGCAAAAGCACGATTGGATTCGAGCAAGGCAGACTTGATGTCTGCAGAAGGTGTATCCAGTGGCATCGACCAAAGAACTTTTCCTTTCTGACCGAATTCGTCGGGTAAAATCAGCATCAGCCGACTTTGATCACTGGGACCAGTTAAAACCTTTTGCCAACTTTGTTTTTGCTCCTCGAAGTCGTAGTGAAATCGACCAATCAGATCAGGATCATTACAGACGGCTTTCAATGCCTCCCGGGTTTTTTTGAGCTCCTGATTAGTTCCACTCACAAGAAGAATGAGGCGTTGATCTGCTGAGGCCACATTTAAACCCAAACGAAAATTAGGAAAGTCGGGAACAGCGGCCTCCTGTGCTTTTTGCTTCGGCGAGTAACGACGAGCAATTCTTTCCAACCCCTCTGCAAGATTCCCTCGTATCGCATGTTGCGGGCCTCGGCCACTTCTCGTAAGCCGCTGCGTGCCGTTTGGAGATAAGATACAAAATGCCGTATTCTCAAAGCGCCCGTTGAGATAGCTTCTCACGAGATCCTGAGCCTCTTGACTTTCATAAGAATCAATTCTCACACACACAAATCTCCGAGTGGCCTCGATAACTTTTGGATCGCTAAACTCACGGTTCTGCGTGGCAGTATACCCTGGTCAGAAGACCCCCGAAATGCCCCCGCACTGCGAAGCAACTGACATGAAAAGAACGGGTTTATTCATCCGTCTTGCCTCGGCAAGTCCCTGCTGAAGGATGGGATACCATACAATCCCTGCCGAACCTAACTCGGCAAGACTCGCACCCAAGCTTTCTGGTCGAGGGCCTCTATCCAAACCAGGCTCGCGGCCCTCCGGGCGAAAGGGACCTCCTAGAGGAGGGCCAAGCTGAGCAAGGCCCGCGATGCAACTCAACCCGTAGAGAAAAAGAGAAACTCTAAAAACCAACCTCATAAACAATCTCATATCATTCTCTTATTGAAGCAAAAGTCATATCATCAAACAAAAGACTCTTGAACTCATCGCGGGGAGACATTTTTAACCATCAAAAAGTGCTGAATCTCACCCCAAAGAAGATAGCTACGTTTCTCGACTCCATATCCGCAACGGCGATAAAAAGGCACCGCGTTTTCTCGCGCATCAAGTTGAATCGATTCAGCGCCGAGAGCCACCGCATGAGCTTCTAAACCGGCAAGCAAACCACGGCCGATTCCGCTCCCTTGGTTTTGAGGGTCCACCGCCATGTAGCGAACCTGCATCCGAGTCGCGTTGAGCGAATGAAGCCGGGCCACGCCGATGACTCGCTGGCCATCCACCGCCATCAAATGGATCGCTTGGTCCTCATCCTCCCCTCGTTCTGAACCCCGCGGATGCCCCCATGGCTCTCTGAGGACCCTCCATCTTAAATCAAAATAGGCCTGATAATCACTCTCGCTTTGCGGCGAACGAAATTCCACATTCACGGCAAAAAGATGCTATTTATGGTTTTAACCCTCGGTTTTAAAGGGTCTTCAGGGCCATCTATAATAACTCTAATAATCATAATGTTTATTTAGTGCTAATTTTCACGTACCCTGCGTCGTGTTTATCTAAGACTCTCATGTGGATATAGAAACAGTAGAGCTTATCGCAAGTCTTGAAGCTGCCAACGACACGATGAGCCTACTCACCGAGTAGACGACTTGTATTAACTCTTGCGAGCATCTTTTGTTTAATGATTTGGCAATGAATTATCTCGAACTAATCCGATTAACATCCGCTGATTAGGTATTTTTGTAACTTCTTGAGTCGCTCCTTCGTCTAAAACTTCAGTTCTACACTTCTCACAAACACACTACAACATACTTTGAATCCTCGAGTTAAATCTACACGAAAGAAAACGCATTCTTCCTTTCTCTCCATTCTGCTTCTTTTTACCATTAGTTCTGACAAAGCTTTGTGCGAACCCAGTATTCAGTCAGCCTATCTAGGAGCTCTGGATGTCCCTCCAATCTTGCTAAGCATCGTCACAGGATGTCCCCAAAACTTTGGCGACGACGGAATGCCATTGGTGTTGTCTGTGCAAGTTAAGGCATCAAGTCTAAGCCCAGAAGCATTTAGAGTGATCAGCAAGAATGGCGTTCACTCGACACCAAACTGTGCAACTCTAGAACCCGCCACAGAATATAATGAATTGCACACCATTCTTCTGGCTGGTCCCATTGCTGACCCTAATGATCTTCCAGACAGAGTGGAAATTATTGGGGCGGTTGAAGATATCAACGGAAACTCTCTCACAGGTTTAGTATCACCCACCGTCACTGTAGGATCGTCTGCTGGACCAGCCCTCATCAATGCTTACCTGTTCAACAAAGTGGGTGGCCCTGCGGGATCTTCGCCAAGAGCACTCCAACTCATTTGGAATGGCGGTGTCACAGGGCCTCGTGGTGGAAATCTTGGTGAAGCCGAATTAAATGCTATTCAGCTGATAGACTGTGATGGGAACCGGCATGCACCCCTTGGGTTTGATGATCTCGGAGACGGAGACAACTATGTCGAACTCTACATCGGTGAGGATATCGTTGTAAACCGGATCGAGGTAGACGCCAACTTCTTTTATGATCCTGCCAATTTTCCTAACCAATTCACGTCAGTGCAAGTTACAAGTCTACTTCCCGCCGCTCAAGCGGTAGAATTGCAATATGATCTTGCAGGTGAGGGTTTTAATAGCGTCCAGTTTCGCGGCACCCCGGCTCTTCCTTATCGCATTTTCTTTAGCGCCGATCTTAAAAACTGGAATTGTATAAGTAGTGCCACCGCAGATCCAAATACAGGTGCATTTTTCTTCGAGCACAGGCGCGAACTTGAGCCAATAGGTTTCTATCGAGCCACTCCCTAATCTTTAGGCCTTGCCGGTTCACGCAGCTTTTTTGTGATGTCACGGCAAACGAGTGTTCGGCTTGACCGCATCGAGAGGCCAGGGGTTTTGATCATCAAAAACCAAGAGCTGCTCATAGGTTTCCACCGTAACGAAGGATTCGTCGAGGCATCCACCTTTCTGTGGAATCGCTTCGATTTTTAGTCCAAGGTGTTTGGCTAAGAATGGATATGCAGCCTGACGTTTAGACGGCCCATAATCATGCTTCTCTGTAGGCAAATGGGTGTTTTCTAATTGGTGCTGCGCATCGAAAAATCCATAGACCCGGCGCATGTAGGGCAAGCCAAGTTCGGGAAAAAACTTAGTCCAATCATTCCCATTTGAAATCACTAGCTGAGGGCGGGGCGCCGCCATCGCTGCAATTTCAACATTATTTGTCCGGTGCGTCTCACTCCAATGAATGGGCATCCCGCTCTCACACACACACCCGCCAAAAAAATGAGATGAGACCATGCATACAGGAACTGAAACCTGAATTCGCTCATCAAGAGCCGCGAGGAGAAAGCTTTGCGTGCCTCCTCCAGAGCAACCCGTGATGCCTATGCGCTCTGGATCGGCCTTCGGCAACTCGGTCAAAAAATCAACCACTCGGAGGCTATTCCACATTTGTAGCCTCAACACCTCGGGCGTCTCATGGTGATCCCAACCTGCTTCTTTTGAATCTCCATATCCCACCATGTCGTATTGAAAAACAGCCGCTCCCATTCGCGCTAAAACCGCACAACGAATTTGCCTCGAATCTCGAAAACGCCCTCCGTGGCCATGGGGGCACAAGATGAGTGCCAGCGATTCAAACTCAGCGGTTGGTCGAAACAAACTTCCCGTCACATAGAACCCAGGAGCACTTTGAAAGGCAACCTGCTCCACTTGATATCCATCGTAGCTGCGCTTTTTATAAAATATCGGCTTAAGGGGTGTTTTCTTCGGCATCGTCTCTAATCGTAGACCTTTGAGGATCCCGTTTTTTAAGAGCGTGCGTCTCTCTTCCCACTGTTTTTGATTCGAAAATGATTGGCTCAAAGTTTGTAACTCTTTTGCCGCCTCCTCAGCGCTTTGAGCTTGTCCTACTCTCAGTTTGGGCCCTTCAGCAATCAGAGGTGTTACCAAGACTCCACAGAGTAAAATCATTAGCTTCATCGAATCATCCCACTGCTTTGTGAGCTTCTCGTCGAGAAAAATGACAAATCGATATGCTCACATCCGTTTTCAATGCAGTTATGAAACCCACATTGAAGATCTTGGCTTTATTCTGCCTCATCCCCGTCTCCCAAGCAGAGGAAGGATGGAGCTCTCTTTTTGATGGAGAGACACTTGCCGGCTGGACGAACGCAAATGGCAAACCCGTCGCGGAAGGCGGCTGGGTGGCTAAGGACGGTGTCCTTCATCGCGCCAGGCGTTCAGGAGACCTTTATTCAGCAAAAGAATACAGTGACTTCGAACTTCGATGGGATTGGAAAATCTCGGCTAAAGGAAATAGTGGAGTGAAATATCGGGTGACCCGCTACGGAGAGAGCCTCTTAGGACCAGAATACCAGGTCCTTGATCCTCGACATGCAGACGGAGCCAAGCCATCTCACCGAGCCGGCGCACTTTATGATCTTGTGCCGAGCTCGGATGAAAACTCTGTCAAGCCTGTCGGCGAGTGGAATACATCGAGGGTCGTTGCACGAGGGGGACACCTCCAGCATTACATGAATGGACAATTAGTTGTCGATATTGAGGTTGGCAGCGACCAGTGGAATGAAGTTCATGCGAAGTCCAAATTCAAAAAGCATGCGGACTTTGCCGCAAATTCTATGGGGCGCATCTTCTTTCAAGATCATGGCGATGAGGTTTGGTATCGCAATATTGCTATCAAGGAGTTAACGGCTCAAGCCGGCGACTCCAAAGCATGGACCTCTCTCTTTAATGGAAAGGATCTTTCGGGCTGGTCAGTAAAAAGCGGCAAAGCCACTTACCGCGTTGAAGGCAATTGTATCGTAGGGACCACAGAAGATGGCAGTCCCAACACCTTTCTAACAACAGATCGACAATACGATAACTTTGAACTCGAATTTGAAGTCAAAGTTCATGACAAACTCAACTCTGGTGTGATGCTTCGTTCCCTGCTTAAGAATATTGATAAAGACCAATATGGCGGAAGGATTTTTGGCCCCCAATGCGAAATCGAAGCGAGTGGTCCCAATGGGGCAGAATCGGGGTATATCTATGGAGAAGCAACTGGGCGGGGTTGGTTAACCCCAAAAGATCAACTCATTGCCCATAAGGTGATGAAAGACGGAGAATGGAACCACTTCCGCGTGATTGCAAACGGAGCCAACTTTAAAACTTGGATTAATGGTAAAGCCATTTCCGATCTCACAGACGAAGAAATCTTCAAAACCAATCCAAAAGGCCATATTGGCCTACAAGTTCACGGGATTGGCAAAGGAACAGGACCCTTCTCGGTGGCCTGGAGAAACCTCCGAATTAAAGAACTTTAGACGCCCTTCTCTGACGCCTTAAGAATCGGTGGATCCTCAAGATCCACCGATTTTTTGGGTCAATTTCTAACGAGTTTGAGTCCTCAACCTGCCCTTTTGGGATCAATGCCATCAGGGCATTCCCTTCTTGTCATCAACTCCTGAGCACAACACGCTTCCGACACCGTGTTTCAACACCTTTTATTTCTGACTTTTCTCACCCTCTTGATTCCGAGCTCTGCAGAGCCCTCCTTCTCCTGGGTGACTTCAAGTGACTTGGAAGATCCTCTCAAAGGAAGGATCCTGATCGAAGAACTCAATTGTGTTGCTTGCCATCAGGCGGAGGAATCATTCCCCCATTCTTCTCGCACCTCTCCGCGGTTGCAAAATCTTACAAAGCGGATCAATCCTGATTATTTACAAAAATTCATTGCCTCTCCTCACGAAGTGAAGCCCGGGACGATGATGCCAGATCTTCTCGCGCCACTCGACCCACAACAAAAGCAACAAGTGGCCAAAGAGCTCACCCATTTTCTTCTTTCTCTTGATCAAGAAACACCTTTTCGCCAAGAAGCCATTGATCCCGTCGCGGCCACAGAAGGAAATCAACTTTTCCACACCGTAGGCTGTGTCGCTTGCCACTCACCACGAAGCTCAAATGGACTTGAATTGATACCTCATGACTCCGTTGCCCTTGGAGAGTTATCAACCAAGTATTCCTATCAAAGTCTGCGGCAATTCTTGCAAAAACCACATCTGATTCGCCCTTCCGGACGAATGCCTGATTTGCGACTACCCAACCAAGACTTAGATCGAATCGTTCACTATCTTCTCCAGAAGACTGAAGTCCCGGGTCATCTCAGATACAAAACCTGGCGAGGCAAAGTCTGGGAAGGGCTCAAGGGGGATGTCACTCCAGAAAAAGGTGGCTTAGCCAAAGACTTCTCCCTCGCAGAATTTAGAGATCGAAATGGAAAAGTAGCGCAACACACTGCGATCCAACTCGAGGGATACATTAAGGTTGAACAGCCTGGTGAATACCGCGCCTATCTTGAAATGAACGGAGGCACTCTCAGTTTCAATGGAAGTAAGATCATTGATGAAAGGCCGAGTGACCGTCGGGGAATGAAAAAGTTTTCCGCAAAGACCACCCTCCAAAAAGGGTGGAACTCGATTGAGCTTCTCTACTTTCATACTGGTCGCAATGCCGATCTGAAATTTGAAATCGAAGGGCCCAACTTTAAACGTCAACCCATCCCCTCCTCTCTTCTTTCGATCTCAAAAACTCCCATTCCGGTAGTGTCCCCTCTTCAAGTCGATCCAGATCTTGCTCAAAAAGGCAAAGCCCACTTTGGAAACCTTGGTTGCGCGAAATGCCACGATGATGTGAAAGTCGACTCTCCTGAATATACTGCCTTTGCAGCACTCCAACAGGAACAAGGCTGCCTTTCTCAGACAACACCGAAGGTGCATTATCATTTGAACCCTAAGGATCGGGCGCTGATTACCAAAGCTCTCCATCAAGGCCATCAAAGAGAGCTAACTGACCTCGAAAAAGTGCACAAAACTCTCACCACCTTTAATTGTATTGCCTGTCATGAACGCAAGGGTCTCGGAGGCATTTCCACGGGCCGAAACTCTTTTTTTACAGGAAGCGCCGAAGAGCTTGGAGACCAAGGCCGGATTCCCCCACCCCTGACTCATGTTGGCGCAAAACTCACCGAGTCATGGATGCGAGAAGTTCTCATTCACGGGAACCGCCAACGGGAATACCTCAACACCCGTATGCCACTTTTCGGCGAAACCCATGTCGGCCATCTTGTTGATCTCTTCGCAAAGGTCGATCAGCTAGAACAGGCAACCCTCCCCAAAGTTCAAAACATCCAAGAATCCAAAAAGGCAGGCTATGAAATGATTGGAGCTGATGGACTGAGTTGTATCGCATGCCACGACTATAACGGGCAAAAATCCGGTGGAGCCGGCGCACTTGATATCGTGCATGTGACAGAACGAATTCAGAAAAACTGGTTCCATCTTTATATGCGCCAGCCTTCCCGCTTTCACCCCACGGTCATCATGCCCACTTATTGGCCGGGAGGTCAGCCAATTCGCCCTGAGATCCTCGAGGGAGATACCGAAAAACAAATCGAAGCCCTTTGGAATTATCTCTCTGATGGTCAACGCGCGAAAACCCCGAAAGGGCTCTCGCGGCAATCCAATGAAATCCGTGTTGCGGACGAAACTATCATGGTCCGCGGACGAGGCACGGCGAGCTACCGCGGAATTGGCGTCGGTTACCCCGAAAGGATCTCTCTTGTTTTTGACTCACGTGAGATGAACCTCACCCATTTGTGGAAAGGAGAATTTGTCAATATCGGCCATGGCAGATTCAACATTCGTGGAGAGAACCGATTTGCTTTCGCCCCGGGCATTCCCTTTCACCGTCTCGATTCGCTAGATGAATCCTGGCCCTATAAAGGAAAAGCGAACTACACCTTCCCACAAGATCATGGGTATCAATACCGCGGGTATCACCTCGATGCCCAAAAACGACCGACCTTTCGCTATCAATACGGAACAGTGTTCGTGTCCGATTTTTTCGAAGATCAAGTAGAGAAGGATGCCGCTTACTTTCAACGCACAATGACCTTTGAAACCTCTCAAAATGAAGAGCCCTTCTTCTTCCGAGTCGCTTCGGGAAAGAAAATCAGCGAAGTCGAAAAAGGGTGGCAAATCGACCAACTCCACCTTCGCATTTCTCCCCAGCCAGACCTGATCATTCGTGATGGAGAGCCTCAGGAATTACTTCTCCCCCTCACACTGAAAGCAGGTAAAACAACCCTTAACCTTGAATACCGATGGTAAAAACACTTTCCACACGAGTCTTTCGTGGGCTACTTGGCACCTCTTGCCTCTTCGCCCAAGAAGATCTTGGAGCCATGTGGGGGACCGCTCTCGCCGAAGCAGAGTACTACCGTCTGGTTGATATTCCTATTCCTCCCGAAATTCCCATGCACCCGGGGAGCTTTGAAAACTTGCCCGAGAATCAGCTCGCTGTCGGAACAAGAAGAGGCGACATTTATTTCCTCAGCGGGGCTTTCGATGAAAACCCCCAGCCAACGTTTGAACTCTTTGCGAGCGGTCAGGATGAAATCTTTGCGATGTCTTGGAGAAACCAAGCGCTTACGGTCACTCAATTCGGAGAGGTCACTCGAATCAGAGATACAAACGGAGATGGTCAAGCAGATGACTTTGAGGCCCTGACAAATCATTGGGGTTATGCCGAGGGCCACGAGTTTGCTTTTGGATCTAAACACGATGCGCAAGGCAACATTTGGGTCGCTCTCGGATTAAGTGGTTCCTATCATTCTCATAACTTCCTGCGAGGATGGGCCGTGAAGGTCACTCCAGATGGCACCATGATTCCGGTCTGTTCTGGGCTTCGCAGCCCCGCTGGAGTAGCGGCCAATGCTGAAGGTGCAATGTTTGTCATTGAAAGCCAGGGGCCTTGGAATGGCTCCTGCTCGCTCAAACACCTCAAGCAAGGAGGCTTTCTCGGGCATCCGGCAAGCTACAACTGGTATCCCTATGTTGAAGGGCAGCAAGTCCCCGCCGAAACCCCCCAGTCAAACTCTCGCATCTTGGTCGAAAAAAAGCGGGTCAAAGAACTTGTTCCCCCGGTGATTCGCTTCCCCTACATCAAAATGGGACGTTCCATTTCAGGATTCCAACTCAATGAGAGCAATGGAAAATTTGGACCTTTTGAAAATCAGTTCTTTTTTGGAGACTACACCTTGAGCCTCATCCTGCGAGCCACGACCGAAAAAATCAATGGGGTTTGGCAAGGTGCCTGTTACCCATTTCGCGAGGGTCTCGCAACAGGAATTATGAATCTGCAATTCACTCCGAAAGGGCAACTCATCGCGGGTGGATTTACCACCAACCGACAGTGGCCCGTCCGCGGAGAAAAACCCTTTGCCATCCAACGGCTCGATTGGACTGGTAAAACACCATTCGAAATCAAAGAGATTCGCATTCAAAGTAATGGTTTTAAGATCATTTTTACCAAACCTGTCGACACGGAAACTGCGAGCCGAGCTGGAAACTATGTCATTGAAACTTACACCCACAATTTCGGTGCTGGATATGGAAGTCCGGAAGTCGATCACACGAATCCTACCGTCAAGGCCGTATCCCTTTCTAAGGATCACTTAAGTGTTCATCTTGTCATCGAGGGAATGCAAGAAAGCCACATCCACGACTTTGACCTTTCTGGGGTTCGAAGTGCCCAAGGAGAGCCCCTCCTCCACCACGACGCTTATTACACTGTTAACGAGATCCCCTCTCCATGAAATCTCCAGGAGCAATCTCATTTTCGTTGAGCTATGAATAAAAAAATCCACTCCTCAGGCCAAGGAGTGGATTTCATTCTCTACAAGTGAGAGGTCAAAGAACTTATTTTTTGGGAGAATCTTTCGCTGGCTTTTTCTCTGCGTGCTTCTGCTTTTGAGAAGCATGAAGGCTCTCAACAGCGCGCTTCAGTTGATCAAGATCTCTTTTCAAAGCCAAAACCTGCGCCCGCTCTTTGGCCTCAACTTCCCGTGCTTTTCTTGCTCTCGCCTCTTGGGCTTTTTTCTGATCGTTCTCAGACTTAGCACGTAAGCTTGCAGAAATCTTGGCCATTTCTGCGCCAATCTCTGCCACGTTTTTCTCTGCAGCCTTCAGGGCATCTGCAACTTTCCCACGCTCGGCTTCTGCCTTCTTTTTTTTCTCTCCTAGCTCTTTGAGGCGAGCGACGGAGTCTTTGACCATTTTATCTTCTGCAGACTTTCGTTTTGCGGCATCGGAAGCCGCTTTCTTTGCCGCCTCCGCTTTTTTCTTAGCAGCGTCTGCTTGAGACTTTTTTGAATCCGCAGACTTTTTCTCCGGCTTCTTTGCCGCCACGTTTTTCTTCTTCTCTACCTTCTGGGTCTGTTCAGTTTTTTTCTTAGGTACATCCTTTTTCTTATCATCTGAGGCTGCGGAAGCTGCAGAGCAAAGACAAAATGAAAGGGCAAGTAGTGTGAGTTTTTTCATCATAATCTTATCGTTGTGACCAAGCAGCTACCTCGTCTCAACGTAAGGTCTTTCAAAAAAGCCTCAACCGAAGTGGCTTCCCTAGTCACTCTCATGAGCTTTTAAAGAGAGCCCCCAAAATGACCCCTCCCACCAAGAGAAGAATCACACTCGGAATCATGTTTCCATAGATCGCAAGTCCAGTGCCCAAAAGAACCGCCAAGATTGCCCCACTTCCAAAAAAAACTTTTAGAAGGTCACGGCCCACTGATGCTTCATCTGGGTCAACAGGTTTTGTGCGGAAGCGCTTCCACCCTGGCCCAGGAGGCGACGTTTGATCTGCGAATCTCGTGAGAGTTTCCGTTGATTCAGGAGCGGTGACCAAGGTCACAATAAACCAAACCACCGTCGTAAAGATGACGGTTCCTAAATACGACCATGGGCCTAATGATTCGGCCCAACCAAAAGGATCTGCAAAAGGGAGAGTTGCTTTCCCAACAAATAAATAACTAGAAAAAACTGCCGCAATCGTTGCTGAAATCTCACTCCATGCGTTCACTCGCCACCACGTCCATCGCAGAAGGTAAACAAGGCCCGTGCCCGCACCAATCATCAAAACAAGGTCGAACATCTGGGCTGCATTGGTAAATAAAAGCGCCACACACGACCCGAGAGCTAAGACTAAGGCAGTCATGAAGCGCCCGATTATGACCTGTCCTTTTTCTGACAAATCTGGAGCGATAAAGCGCTTCCAAAAATCTTTTGTTAGATAGGATGATGCCAGGTTGACCTGCGTCGAAAGCGTCGAAACATAAGCCGCGATTAGGGAAGCTAAGACCACTCCTTTTAGACCCGTTGGTAGCTGTGCCACCATCGCAGGATAAGCGGCATCATGCCCAATTTTATCTTTTGCCAGATTGGGGAACGCCTCTCCGATTGACTCTAAAGTTGGGAAGACCACCAATGAGGCTAAGCCGATCAAAATCCACGGCCACGGCCGAAGAGCATAGTGGGCAAGGTTAAAAAATAGACTCGCCTTCGTTGCATGTTGTTCGTCTTTTGCCGCAAAGATTCTCTGAGCGATATAACCCCCACCACCAGGTTCTGCGCCTGGGTAGTAAGCCGTCCACCATTGGATCGCAATGGGGATAATAAATAAAGCAACCCATGCTTCCTGGGTTGAGGGCACAAAGCTCATCTTCTCCTGCACTGTTTGATGTGCGAATAACCCCTCCAGGCCACCGACTTGCTCCATATTAAGGACGTAAATCGTTGCTGCGACTGATCCTACCATCGCGAGCAAAAACTGGAAAAAATCAACGAATAAGACGGAGCGTAAGCCTCCAGCAACACTGAAGAGCAAAGTCGCGCCAGCCCCAATGAGCATCGTTTGCAAAGGGGTTAATCCCATGAGGATCGCCATAATCTTAATCGCCGCCAATGAGACGATCGCAATGATAAAGACATTAAAGAGCAGGCCTAAATAAAGCGCGCGGAACCCTCTTAGAAATCGCCCACCCACACCAGAATAACGGAGTTCATAAAACTCGACGTCAGTCATGACTCCTGACCGCCGC
Source organism: Akkermansiaceae bacterium (assembly GCA_023261045.1). GTDB lineage: Bacteria > Verrucomicrobiota > Verrucomicrobiia > Verrucomicrobiales > Akkermansiaceae > SW10. The sequence goes on along the minus strand of JALRJZ010000002.1, from coordinate 9,180 downwards.
CACCTTTTGGCGAAAACGTATGTCGTAAGAAGCCCTGAAAAAACAAAAGACCACCACAACCAGTTTTTTGCGACTCCATCAGTGCGGACCCAATCGGTAATCAAAGTCGGCGTATCCGCAGCAAATGTTGTCGCCACCATGGACACGCCAAGTAACCACCAAGGCATGGAGCGCCCCGCTAAGAAAAAGCTCTCAGAGTTTCCTTGGTTCTGAGTGGTAGCCCACCACCCTATCCCCAAACTCGTCGCTAACGAAGCGGCGATAATCAACCAATCTAAGGTCTCAATCATACCGATCACTAACAGATTTCTTGGGACAGGTCTAAACCTATCCTTCTCACGAAATCGGGCATGACTGCAAAGTAGAGAAATTGGATCATTGCCCTCCGGTCCCTGTTTCTGCAAACTGACCTACGACTCTTTCATTGCTCTCCATGTTTTGCTCTCAAAGCCTTCTACGCAAACTCTGCCCATTGCTCTTAATGCTTCCTTCATTTGGAGCGGAAATCACGGCTCCAGGCCAATTCCCCAATCTACAGAGCGCGCTGAACACCGCCAAACCAGGTGATGTTGTCATCGTCGCACCCGGTCGCTATCACGAACAACTCGTGATTCCCGAAGGGGTCACCCTCCAGACAAAGGGTGATGCTGAGAAAGGGGAAATTGGACTCGCACGGGCTGAAGCGACAATCATTGATAGTCAGGGTAAAGCGCCAGCAGTGACCCTCCTAGAAGGAGCCACTCTAGACGGAATGAGCATCACGGGAGCAGGGGTTTTTAATCAGGAAGAATTTGATCAACACCACGAGCAACGGGGAGAAAACCTCGCTGACAACCATGGCGCTGTTGGCACAGAGAACAATTCATCTGCGATTTCAATCAGTGGCGTCACAGCCACTGTGCGAAACTGTCTCGTTCATGATAATGGCTTTGCCGGTATCGGAGTGATTGGCCCGAGCAAGGCCACGATTTCTAATAATTGGATCTTTCGTAACATGGGGGGTGGAATTGGAATCGCTAACAGAGCGGTGGCCAAGGTGAGCGAGAATTCTTGTTGGCAAAACCTCAGGGCCGGAATCGGATGCCGAAATTCTTCTCCCATCATTTCACATAATCATTGTTTTAAAAATGTCCGCGCTGGGATCGGAATCCGCGAGGGGGCCACTCCGGATGTCTTTGAAAACACTTGCTACGAAAATCGCCGCGCTGGTATCGGAGTCCGGATGGCTCATACTGAACCCCGAATCTTTAAAAATCGTTGTTACAACAATGGAATGGCAGGGATTGGTTGCCGAGATCAATCCGCTCCGATCATTTTTGAAAATGAATGCTACCAAAACCGCTTGGCAGGGATCGGAGCCATGAGCAATGCTCGCCCCTCGATTATCGGCAATACCATTTACCAAAATCAAGCAGCAGCCATCGGGCTTGATGCGTGTGAAGATGGAGAAGCACTCATTCTTAAGAATACGATCAAGCCCCTGAAACTTGTTGGTATTGGCATTCAGGCTGGATGGACTGTTCAGGTCAAAGAAAACCATCTGGAGCGCGTAGGAGGAATGCCTCCTCTGGTGATGGTCTTTCAAGATGCCAACGCAGATTTTATCGGAAACCATTTTGTCGGCAGTGGAGTCGCGGCGATCCGTTGCCAAGGGAACATCTTTGTTGCCGACAACCAGTTTGATTGCCCTAGCCCCCGGCAAAGTGGACCACCTCAATTCGCGGTTTGGGCCCTTGAGGGGTCAAATGTTGCCATGACTGCTGACAACCAGATCAATGGGTGGCGCCAGCCCGAGATCTCGACCACACGAGTCTCTAACAGCCAAGAGCTCCTCTCAGCCCTTCAAAACGCGAAGCCAGGCACCACGATCTTGATAAATGGAGGAAACTATAAGGGAGGCATTTCTCTCAACAAACTCCATGGGACAGCGAGCCAACCCATCACCTTATCAGCAGCCAAACTCAAGGACCCACCCATCATCCAGGCAGGGAATTCTGGTTTGCATTTTGAGCAACCACAGCATCTTTCCCTTCGTTACTTAACGATCAAAGGTACGAGCTTTAATGGACTCAACATCGATGACGGAGGTAGTTTCGATTCACCAGCTCATCACATTCTCCTAGATGGCTTAAGGATTCAAGACATCGGAAGCACAGGAAATCATGACGGGATCAAACTCTCCGGTGTTCAAAACTTCAAGATTCAAGACTGCCACCTCAAACAATGGGGAAAAGGCGGTTCAGGGATCGACCTCGTGGGCTGTCATGAGGGCATCATTTCGGGATGCCATTTTGAACATCAAGAAAATGCAATCGCGGCAAATGGAGTCCAAGCCAAAGGCGGAAGCAGAGAAATCAGAATAACGCGCTGCCGTTTTAAACATGCTGGAGGACGTTCCTTGAACCTTGGCGGTAGTACTGGTGCCGCTTACTTTCGCCCACAAGAGGCTTCATCCGAAGCCTCTAACCTTGTGGTTCAAGACTGCTTTTTCGAAGGCTCTCTTGCTCCTATCGCCTTTGTCGGAGTGAAGGGTGCTGTTGTTCGCAATAATACAATCCTTGAGCCTAAACGATGGATTGCTCGCATCCTCCAAGAAAACACTGATCAGCGCCTCAGCCTCTGTCAGGACGGCCGATTTGAAAACAATCTCGTGATCTTCCATTCACAAAACCTTGCCGCTCCAGTCAACATTGGTCCTCAAACTCGTCCGGAGACGTTCCAATTCGATCAAAACGAATGGAGATGTGTTGATGGCAAACTTGAGCGCCTTACTTTGCCCACGCCAGAAACAAATGGAATCTATCAAAAAGGCTCTCGAGGGTCAGCCAAACTCTCCTTGCCGACTCGTCCTGGAATCGGCATGCGCCTATGGACCTCTCACCCTTGAAATAGAATTCAGAGAAAGGACCAATCATTGATGATCATTGCTCTACTCCTCCTCACTTTTTTTCTCCATCCAGTATTCGCGGACAAACCAAATATTCTTTTTATCTTCGCAGATGACTGGGGGTGGGGTGACCTTTCTTGCCACGGGCATCCTTACCTCAAAACTCCTCATCTTGATCGCCTTGCTCAAGAAGGAACTGACTTCCAGCGCTTTACGGTTGCGAGTGGAGTCTGCTCTCCCAGTCGGACCGCTGTCATGACAGGTCACTTCCCGGCTCGCTACAATATTAATGGGCACTTTGCTTGGGTCTCCAGCAATGCAAAGCGCAACATGCCTGATTGGCTTGACCCTCAAGCACCGAGTCTCGCTCGGATTCTACAAAAAGCCGGTTATGCCACCGCGCACTATGGAAAGTGGCACCTTGCAAATAACATGATTCCTGACTCCCCAACTCCAGATCAGTATGGCTTTGATCATTACGGGGCTTTCAATTGTTCGGGTGAGCAAATGCCCGTCCACGAAGATGCCAATCAGGCCATCGAATTCATCAAAATCTGTGCCGAAAAAAAGCAACCTTTCTTTGTTAATCTCTGGATCCATGAGCCACACACTCCCTTCCACACCATTCCCAAATACGAATGGCGCTTTCGAAATCTAGAAAGCCGCGAAGATCAAATCTATGCTTCAGTTCTCTCGCATGCTGATGATCGAATTGGCGCAGTCCTCGAGACTCTTGATCAACTCAAAATCACCGAAAATACCTTAGTTATTTTTAGCTCTGACAATGGCCCTGCTCGAGCACGAGCAAAGACTGAACTCGCTCTCACTTATGATACGGCGACTGGTGCTGGCTGGGGAATTGCGGCAGCCAAGGGCACGACCAACGGCCGAAAAGGTTACAAATCCGCGCTCTTTGAGGGAGGCATCAATGTCCCCTTTATTGCGCGTTGGCCTGGCAAGATCCCAGCAGGAAAAACTGACCGCTCTTCGTTAATCTCAGCTGTCGATCTTCTCCCTACCCTCTGCGAAATCGCCTGTGCCGAGCTTCCCAAGGGCTATCACCCCGATGGCCTGAGCCAGGTAGATGTTCTCAAGGGGACTTCATCTACTCAGCGGGCCAAACCCTTGTTTTGGAAGATGCAAAGCCGCTATCCAGCCCCCAAAGGCTCTCCCTATCATTGGGTTTCCTACGCCATCGTGAGCGGCCCTTGGAAACTTCTGCTCAGTGCAGATGGAGCTCATCAGGAACTCTACCATCTTCTCGATGATCCCTTAGAACAAAAAGAAGTCGCCGCATTGCACCCCGAAACTGTTCGAAAGCTCTTATCTCAGCTCGAGGCGTGGAAGAAGACCCTCCCCAATCAACCTCCGAGTCACGTTTTTTCCTCAGAGCGCTCGGGGCTCTAAAATGGTTAAATCAATGGATTTGATTTGAGCGTCCATCTTCCTCCTTGGCGATTGATCGAATTCTCGCCACACTAGCCTCCATGTTTTTTGGAAGATATTTGTCCTGTTGCTTCACTCTCTTGCTTGGCCTTCACGCGGCCGAGCGCCCCAACATTTTGTTCCTTTTTTCCGATGATCATTCTCCGAATGCCATTTCCTGCTATCCCGGGGGACTCTTCGATGAGATTGCGCCCACTCCGGGCATTGACCGAATTGCCAACGAAGGGATGCGCTTTGACCACTCATTTTGTGCAAATGGAATCTGTGGTCCGTCTCGAGCAAATATTCTTACAGGGAAACACTCTCATCTGAATGGTTTTATCGACAACAACTCTTCTTACTTTGACGGCCTCCAGCAAACCTTCCCAAACTTACTACGGGATGTTGGTTACACCACTGCGATGATTGGCAAATGGCACCTTCATTCACATCCGGTAGGCTTTGATTATTGGGAGGTTTTACCGGGCCAAGGCTCCTACTATAATCCTGATTTTATTCAGATGGATCAAACCCGGAAGCGTTTCCAGGGGCATTGCAACGACCTTGTCACCGAAAAAGGAATCGCCTGGCTTAAAGAAGCCGCTGAGTCAAAAAACCCATTTATGGCCATGGTGCAGTTTAAAGCCCCTCACCGCAATTGGTCTCCTGCGTTTCGGCACCTCGATCTCTTTGATGGAATGACTCTCCCTGAGCCCCCCACTCTTTTCGACGATTATCAAAACCGCTCATCCGTGCTCAAAGAACATGCCATGGGCATCGGGGATCACATGTACTGGGGATGGGATATGAAATTTGAGGGCAAAAACCTTTTCCCTGAACACTTCCTTGGTGGATTAAAAAATGGGGAATACCAGCGGCTCTCCAAAGAAGATCAAAAAATCCACTTTGCAGCCTATGACGATGAGAATCAAAAATTCATCGATGATATGAACGCTGGCAAGATGGACCAGAAGGCGATTACTCAGTGGAAGTACCAGCGCTATATTAAAGACTACTTACGCGTCATTCGTTCCATGGACGAAGGAATCGCTAAGATTCTTGATCATCTTGATTCCACTGGTCTCGCGAAAAACACAATCGTGATCTACTCGTCTGACCAAGGGTTCTATCTAGGTGAACATGGATGGTACGATAAACGTTGGATGTTCGAGGAGTCATTCATGATGCCCTTTGTCGTCCGTTGGCCAGGAACCATCCAGCCTGGTTCGGTGTCCAAAGCACTCATTCAAAACATCGATTACGCCCCCACCTTCCTTGAGCTCGCAGGTGCTCAAATCCCCGCCGACATGCAGGGGTCTTCGCTTGTCCCCCTCTTTAAGTCTGCTGGGAAAAAGCCAGATCAATGGCGAGATGCAGTCTACTATACCTACTACGGTGAAGCGACGCATCGCGTTGCTGCACATGATGGAATTCGAACCGAAGAGATGAAACTTTTTTGGGTGCCCAAAACAAAGGAATATCAACTCTTTGACCTCAAGAAAGACCCGAAGGAATTAAAATCTGTCCACCAAGACCCTGCCTATACGCTCACCCTAGAACGCCTCAAAGCTCAGCTAGAGCAAACGCGAAAAAAATATCGTGCTCACTCCGCAGTCATGCCTGCCGCGCCCAAAAAAGGTGACTGGAAGATGAAGCGACACGAAGAAATGAATCAAAAGGCGCAATCTCAAAGCCATGATCTCATCTTTATCGGTGACTCAATTACTCAGGGCTGGGAGGGCAAAGGCCAAGGAGTTTGGAACAAATATTATGGTAAGCGCAAAACGCTCAATCTAGGAATCTCAGGCGATCGCACCGAACAAGTCATTTGGCGTCTCAACCATGGAAACTTGGCCAAACAGAAGAAGGCGAAAGCGGCCGTCGTCATGATCGGAACGAACAATACCGGTCACTCCCAACAAGATCCTTCCGAAACAGCAGACGGAATTGGGCGGATCATTTCAACCATCCGCGCTCGTTGCCCAGAAACAAAAATTCTTCTTTTAGGGGTCTTCCCTCGTGGCGCTCAAGCAAATGACACGCTTCGCAAAATCAATGTCGCCATCAATGAACACATCTCGAAGTTTCACAACGGTAAGCGCATTCATTATCTGGATATTTCCGAAAAGTTCCTCGCAAAAGATGGCTCTCTTCCTCGGGAAATTATGCCCGATCTTCTGCACTTGAGTGAGAAAGGGTACGAGATATGGGCTGAAGCAATCGAGCCAAAGCTCAAGGAATTCGGCCTCTAAGAAATCACGACCGCTGACACCCCTGGCCTGATCGCGAGAGAAACATCGAGGTTGAGCTTGGATTTCGTGTCAGAGACGAAAGAATAGCGACCAATTATCTATGATCATTCAACCAAAAATCCGCGGTTTCATCTGCACGACTTCTCATCCAGATGGTTGCGCAGCTCATGTTCAGGAACAGATTGACTACGTTAAGTCTCAGGGGCCGCTCGCAAACGGCCCAAAGAGTGTCTTAGTCATTGGGGCCTCCGCTGGCTACGGGCTCGCGTCGCGAATCGTTCCGGCTTTTGGCTCAGGAGCAAAAACACTCGGTCTCTTCTTTGAAAAACCAGGAAGCGAAAAGAGACCAGGAAGTGCTGGGTGGTACAACACAGCTGCCTTCGAAAAAGCGGCAACTGCTGAAGGTCTTTTTGCCAAGAGTCTCAACGGAGACGCGTTTTCACATGAGTTGAAAGCTCAAGCGATTGAAATCATTCAAAATGAGATGGGAGGAAAGGTAGATCTTGTTGTCTACAGCTTAGCCTCACCGAGACGAACCGATCCAGATACCGGAGAGGTGTATAAATCTGTTTTAAAAACAACAGGAGGTGACTACACCAACAAAACACTCAACACCGATAAAGGTGAGGTGGAGGAAGTCACCATCGGGGCCGCAACCGAAGAGGAAATTGCCCACACGATCAAAGTGATGGGTGGTGATGACTGGGAGCTTTGGATCAATGCCCTTTCTGAAGCAAACGTTCTCGCCGATGGCGTTAAGACTGTTGCCTATTCCTACATCGGGCCAGAACTCACTTGGCCTATTTATACCGATGGCACCATCGGACAGGCCAAAAAAGACGTCGAAGCCGCGTGTGCTCGGATTCAATCAAAGCTGTCTGAAGACCTCAACGGTTCAGCCTTTGTCTCGGTCAATAAAGCTCTGGTCACACAGGCGAGCTCCGCAATTCCCGTCGTGCCACTCTACATTTCAGTACTTTATAAGGAAATGAAAGCCAGAGGGACCCACGAAGGATGTATCGAGCAAATGCAGCGCTTGTTTGCAGAGCGCCTCTATGCCGAAACCATCGAAGTCGACGACCAGGGAAGAATTCGTGTTGATGACTGGGAAATGACCGAAGAAATTCAAACCGCAGTCGCCACTGCGTGGGAGAAAGTCTCCACGCAAACCATCGAGGAACTTACTGATTTTGCTGGGTATCAAGAAGAGTTTCTTAAGCTTTTTGGCTTCGGCTTAGATGGTGTAGACTACACCGCAGATACGGATCCTGCGATCAGCCCCCCGTCTCTAGACACCCTGTAAGTGACCGCAGCTAGACTGCTGAGTGTCACCCTTGATCCGGAATGATCAGCATCCGCAAAACAAGGAGCTAGCTTCACTCATGCGCGCTCAGGTGGCGATGCCAACCCACCGGCTGCGTCCAAGCTTGCTCGCGCTGATTCTCGTAGGAGGGATTGGGATGCGCGCGCGATGAGCTCACAACGGCACGGACATAAAGTTCATCTCCTTTAAATTGATACTGAGGACTCGCCCCTTCGCGAATGGCGAGCACTTCCCCTGGAAGATCGGGCGTTTCCATGCGAGTACCAATAAACTTCGTCTCGTAGGTGACCCCCTCAACTTCTTTGATCTCAATCTGAAGACTTTGTGCTTTTTGTTCCCCTCAATTCTTTCTAATTCGACACCTGAGGAGGCATAGAATTCTCCTCGCTGCATCGCTTCAACAAGTTGATTTGCTTCGAGCTCTTCTGCCCAAACCATGACCCACCCTCGCCCTGGCGAGACATTTCCTCCGTGATAATAATGGGAATCGTCCGTGGCGACTCCATAAAGTGGCGGAGCATTATGAACGAGAAGGCGTAAAGTATTGGCAATGTCCCAAATCGCCTCATCCCCTGGTCGTTGGTCGTCGCCCAAATGGTTGATGCTAGGATGGCCATTATAAACTTCAAAGAATTGCTCCTCAAGGACTTCAGCGAGCTCCTGCGGAGTGACCCCCCAATGAAAATTTGGATGATTGAGATGGGTCAAAATTGAACGCCCTAGGCGCTCAGATTGCTCTTGGACAGCTCTCAAGTTGTTCCGCATGGTTTCCACGACAGAGCTTCCGCCTTGAGGCTCAATCACCTCACCAACATTGATGGCGTTGATATGGACAGGAAACTGCTTAAAACGATCGGTAATCTCTTCTGCTTCAATGAGCAGGAACTTCCCTTTTCGGTCAAAGTGGGGCCGGATTTCTTCCAAAGTTTTTAACCTAACCTGCTGGTCATCATTTTCGCTTTTGAGCTCCACCCACTCTTTGCCAAACCGCTCCAAATATTGAGCTAAGGTGCCTGTTTCTCCGACCTTACGCCTCTTTTCAATGGCTTTCACGCTCATCCATTTTTCACCCCGGCTCAATGTATTGTGATCGGACAACGCGAGAAAATCATATCCTCTCTTTTGATACCAATCGACTATCATCTCAGGGAAATCATTGCCATCACTCCAGAGAGAATGAGTGTGGGTATTACCCTTAAACCAAGCTCCTTTGGGATTCCATGCCTGCGACTGAGCCCCTTGTTCAAACAACGGAGCCACAAACACAATGGCTAGAACCACACCGAGAATGA
>JALRJZ010000029.1:13789-17986 GCA_023261045.1 Akkermansiaceae bacterium | reverse complement strand
CTAAAGCAGCAAACATCCGGATAAACATGTAGATGCTTTCGAGAAAGGCATTTAGGACACGGGTTCAACTCCCGTCGCCTCCACCAATTTCCTCTTAGCCTCACTCACAGTGGGGCCAAGAGGAAATTTTTTTGGTTGGCTCTTGGTTTAGACTTAGATTTTTCAGTCTGGTTGTTCTTGTTTGCGATTCCCTAAATCTGGGTTGCGGAGAGTCTGAGCTTTGCTAGAGTCTTGCTCGTTGAAGGCGGGCTATACAGTAGGCAATGAGAAGCTCATTAAAGTGCTTGATAATGCGTCAGCTCATCTTCTTGGGCTTTGGAAGAAACAGGGTAAAGAGGAGGGAGCATTGAGAATTGCAGTCGTGGGTGGAGGATGTAGTGGTTTGCAGTATCAGATGGATCTTGTTGATGGGCCTAGGGATCGAGACATTCTAGTCACAAGCAATGGAGTTGATGTTGTCATCGATCCTAAAAGTGCCTTGTTCGTGAGTGGAAGTGAACTTGATTATTCTGACGACCTCCAGCAGGGGGGCTTTAAGGTGAGTAATCCCAATGCGGCTGTGACTTGTTCTTGTGGAGAAAGTTTTGCGGCCTAATGGAGAGTGCTTTTGAGAGGCTAAGATTGCCGAGACAGCTCTCAATTGACGAAGCGTTACTTGATGATCGGGTGAGATTGGGTAGCCGTGAAGCACACCCTGATTTTGGGGGAGAGCAAGTCGCTTTTGAGCAGGTTCGAGAGGACGGGGAACAACTCAAAAGCCCTTTGCTGCGACTTCGTCTCGCCATTGAATTGGAGGGGGGGCAGGTTGATTCGAGAGGGAGGGTTGAGGAGGAAATCATGGATCTTTTTTCTCCTGTGGCCGATCTGGTTCAACAGGTGGAGGAAATGATGATCCTGAGATCGAAAGCAAAGTCAGCATTGGGCCGTGCAACTCTCGAAGCAAAGATTCCTGGGCTCAAAAAGGAGGCTGAACTCCTTATGGGAAAAGTCCTTGGTCTTGAAGCAAGCTTGGCGAAGCGCTTTGAAAGATTTGATCGCCAGGGATGGCGTGATTCTCTTGATGAGATGGAGTTGACCTGTCGCGGGTTTGCCTTTTTGGCCCGATGGAGAGAGCAGCTCCAGCGAGCGACCGGGCGGCTTTTGGAGGCCTTGTTAGGGGCCTAGAGCCTCGTAAGCGATAAAAGAAGATGAGCGAACTGATTGTTGGAATTGATCTTGGGACCACCCAATCTGCGGTGGCGGTTGTTGATTCGGGTTTCCCCATTTTACTAGCGGATGAAAATGGTGATCGACTCACTCCGAGTGCGGTTTGGTTTGCTGAAAGTGGTGAGGTTGAAGTGGGTAGTAAAGCCTTGCGACGCAGTGGTGTCGAATCAGTGGTCACAAGTGTCAAAAGCTTAATGGGTCGTCGATGCGATGAGGTTCCTGGTCGATTAACAGACGCGGGGAAGGTCGTCACCCCCGCTGGTGAATTGAGTCCGGAGAAGATCTCGTCCTTTATTTTAGGTCGACTGCAAGAGATTGCTCAAAGCCACCTTGAGAAACCCGTCCTTAAGGCTGTCATTACAGTTCCGGCTTATTTTCATGACGCGCAGAGAGCGGCAACGAAGAGGGCTGGCGAGCTTGCAGGATTGGAGGTTGTGCGCATTCTAAGTGAGCCTACCGCAGCAGCTCTATCTTTCGGTCTTGATCGTCTCAACGAACATTCGAAGGTTGCCGTTTTTGATCTGGGCGGAGGGACATTCGACGTGTCGATTTTAGAGATGCGAGATGGGGTCTTTGAGGTCATCTCGACAGCCGGTGATACGGAGCTTGGAGGCGACAATTTTGATCGATCCATTGCGACGTCCATGGCCAAGAGATTTGATCTCGATTGGAATGGTCTTGATCCGCTCGATCAAGTGCGGTGGATTGATGAGGCTCGCCGAGTAAAACATTCCTTGAGTGAAGCAGAGAATGCCACTTACCGAATTCCTTTCGTCGGAGAAAGCGAGTTGAGTCGTCTCGATCTGGAAGAATTGATGAAAGGGGAGTTGGGCCGAATGGAGCGGTGTTGTCATCGAGCCCTGCAGGACGGACAACTCAAATCGGGCGATCTTTCATCGGTGGTGATGGTTGGTGGGAGTAGCCGTATCCCATGCGTGCAGGCGCTTGTGAGGAAGGTTTTTGAGCAAGAACCAGACTTGAGTCAGCACCCTGATGAGGCAATTGCAAAAGGGGCAGCCATTCAGGCCGGAATTCTCTCTGGAGCGATTCAAGAGGTGCTTTTGCTTGATGTGACCCCTCTCAGTCTTGGTATCGAGACCATGGGAGGCCTAATGAATGTTCTGATTCCTAGAAATACGACCATTCCCTGTAAAGCAGGAGAGATGTTTACCAATGCGGTCGATTACCAGACTCAAATGCAAGTCAAGGTTCTGCAAGGCGAGAGGGAGCTCGCAGCAGATAATTGGACCTTGGGGCTCTTCGATGTTGAGTTTGAGTCTCATCGTCGGGGGCAGGCTCGCGTTGGGGTCGAGTTCCGAATTGATGCCGATGGAATTCTCTCGGTGTTGGCTCGAGATATCTCAACGGGGAAAGACACGATTATTGAGGTGGGAAGTGCAGCAGTTGATGTGAGGGAATCCCGGGTGGAGCAGATGGTTTCAGAAAGTGTCGAGTATGCCTTTGAAGATATGAAAGCAAGAGTCTTTGAAGAGGCTCGATTAAAGGCTCAAGAGCTCCTTCCTGCTGTTCAATCTGCTCTTGAGCAGGCTGGAGAGTTTCTAAGCCAAGATGAGCGATCCTCCATTATTGAATGTAAAAAAGAGGTGGAAAATGCGCTCGAGGCAGGAGTTGGAGCGCTTCTGAAGGCTTCCGTTGAAAAACTGGATGAGGCCACTGAGACTCTCGCTGCGATTCTTGTTGAAAGAGCCACAGGAGAGTTTTTTTCCGGACCGCAAGGTTGACGGATAGGGGGAGTTTCTCGCAACATCAATCGCAGATCAATCATGAGCCAATCTGGAATTTTCATTTGTCCCTCATGCCAGTCTCTCATTCGAAGTGAAGCTGGTGTGAGAAATGGGATGGTGTGCCAGGAATGTGGCTTTGAGATGGGGGGTGACTCGGTCCCAAGTGGTGGTGGTAAACTCCCAGAACGTGCTCCGAAAGCGGGAAGTTCGGGCGTTGTTCGTGATGTGATTTCTCAAAAGGCCGAGCCTGTTCGCTTAGCGAAGATGAGTCAACCGGCGCTAGTTTCTGCTCGTTCGTATGAAGAGGCTAAAATGGAGAAGACCACCTCGAGTGATGGAGAGGTCACCCTTCTTCCCGATGGTAGTAAGAAAGTCAGTCGGCGAAAGAAGCGAAAGGTTAAGGAAAGCAATAAGCCGATGATCTTTCTTCTTTTGGGGTGGGTTTGTGTCGTGGCGATCGTTTTTGCCCTCTTTATCACAAAGGATCGAGATGAAACATCTGCCAGCGACGATGACATTGATAATGTAGACTTCACCGGTGTTCGAGATCAGCAGTTTGTGGCAAAGCACCAAGAGGAGCTCACGAAGCTTTTTAACGACTACGTGTTTAGTCCGACGATGAAAGGGCGTGAGCAGTTTATTGGGCGCTCTTCAGAACTTGCCCTCCCATTCACGAGATACTACCGGGAACATGCTTTTAAGATTCCCGCCTCTCCAATTAAGGTTGTTGGTGCGAATGTTCTCGAGGTCTCTACTGAGCCAATCAATCTGGCAATCGAGCTCTTGTGGGTGGATTCTTCCCGTGAACTCTTTGGAACGGTTTTTTACTTTGATGGCCAGGGGTGGAAGCTTGATTGGGAAGCTTTTGCACCCTACTCCGAAATGTCTTGGTCCCGGTTCATGTCTCAGATTGGCGCCCAAGAGGGGGAGTTTCGGGTTCTCGTGAGAAAACGGAGGTCGCTTGATGAGAGTCAACGTTTCGTTCTTAGTTTCTACCGCGCTCCCATGTTTGGCGAATCGAAGCGCGAGTTTTTAAAGTCGGAATCTCCAGAAGTTGAGGTGAAGACAGATACGGAGTTAGGCCAGCGATTCTTAGAGCTGTGGAATGATCATCTCGAAGAAATCGAACCCCTTGATTCTATTTTGCCCAAATTGGATCCTGAAGGTTTTATGCGGGTGACGGTGAAGTTGGCCTGGGAGGACATGGAGGGTCGTGAGGATGCGAAGAAGCTTGTACTTAAAGAGT
>JALRJZ010000029.1:324-13779 GCA_023261045.1 Akkermansiaceae bacterium | reverse complement strand
AAATGGACCAGGTTGGTTTGGAGGATTTATTCGAGAAAAATATCTTTCTGAGCAGTCCCGCAAGACCAAGGACCCAGTTGTCGGAGACGATTTGGAAATAACGACCAAGTTTTAAGCAAGCCAAGATGAGTGAGCAAGATCAGCGGCAAGGGCCTGAGGAGATCCCCTCTGGGATGATTCGTAAAACAAGAAGGGTTCGTAGGAAGCGACGGAGCTCAGGTTCTTCTAAGAATCGAGAAGCTTCCTCACTTTTTAGCCGGGGTAAGGAATTGTTGTTAGGGATGCACGAGGAGGACGGTGAATACGGCCACGTCGATGTCGCGGAACAACTTCGAAGGTTAAAAAATCGAGATAGTGATGATGACAAGCCTCTCGATGAGGTTTGGGGGACGAAGAAAAAGTCGAGTTCGTGGCTCTGGATTTTGCTTGTCGGAATTATTGTGCCGGTGATCGCGATTGTGATTGGAATCGTTCAGTTGACTGGGGATGATGACTATGATCCGGGATTGATTGATAAAACGAATCTCGTCACCCTTGAGCGCGAGGCGTTTGATACGGAAGAAGGGCCTTTGAGTTGGTATCATACAAATACAACTGGAGTGATTCGTGAAATCCGCTCAATTATTGACGCAGTGAACCGAGCTGAATCTGCTCAGGAGATCAATGGTCTCCTGCGTCGGACTCCGAGTCTTGAAGTTCGGCCGATTGATATCAAGACGTGGGGTAAGAATCGCCTTACCAATTCACTTTCGGGATTTCGGTGGGAGGGTCTCGTTGCGACGATTCCAGGACTGCCTGATACCAGTGGGACCGGCTATCTTTTAGTTTCCGGACATTGTGAAGACCATTCTCCCTATAAAACCTATTTTGTTTATCAAGATGGCCGTGTCGTTCTTGATTGGGAGGCGTCCACAGGAGATTCGGAGCTGACCGTCGCTGAGCTCTTGGAGAAGAAGCCCCGTAAGGAGATGCTGGTTAGGTGTTTGTTGGAAAAGAGAAGTAACTATGAAATTGAGTTAGGTGGGGTCATTTATTCTGGATACTTCGTTTCTTCTCCTGACCTCAATTCTAGAATCATCGCCTATATCCCTTTGAATAGTGCGCGCAATAAACAGTTGGAGAGAGACCTCAAAGCAACCTTGAATTATGGGATGTTTGTGACGAAATCTCCCCCAATCAAAAACAAGCGAGTGACGCTAAAAATCGCTCATCGAGGTGAGCTTGGGGACCAAGGCTTGTTTGAGATTATTGAATTTGAACACGATGACTGGGTCAGCCCCTAAGGGCATTTTTGACTCCTGCTCGCATCTGATCAATCGGAGCGATTTTTCCTAGCCAATACTCCAAAGAGAGAGCTCCTTGATGGATTAACAGGGAGAGACCATTGGCAACTCGTGCGCCTTGGATTTGGGCTTCTCGTAGTAACTGAGTTCTCTCTGGATTGTAAATGGTGTCGTAGACCAAGTGATGGGGCTCGATCCAGGAAGTTGAAAAGGGTGTGCCATCCGTGGTTTTTAATCCAACTGAAGTGGTGTTAATGATGAGATCACTGGCTCCCATCGCCTCTTTGAGATGAGGGGAGGAGAGGGCAATGGTTTCAATACGATCACGCGGCCCTTCAAGAATCTCAAGATTTTCGAGCTCAAGGAGCTCTTTCTTCATAGTGGTGATTTTTTCAACGGTTCGATTGACCAGGATCAGCTGAGAGCAGTTTTCTAGCGCGCACTGCGTCGCGATGGCTCGCCCAGCGCCGCCACCCGCTCCAATAATCATGACTCGCAGGTCTCCCAAATCGACCCCAAATTCCTCACGAATAGCCCTCGCGAACCCAGGTCCGTCCGTATTGAACCCCTTTCGACGTCCCTGTTCATCAAAAACGATCGTATTGACAGCCCCCATGATTCTCGCCGCCGGGTCGACATCGTGGCATGCAGAGAGGGCTTCTAACTTATGAGGAACGGTCACATTGATTCCTCGAAATCCAGCGGCAAACATTTGATCAAACGCTTTCTCTACTTCTCCTGATTCGACTTGGACTCTCACATAGCGAGCATTTTCTCCAAGCTTGTCTAAGGCTGGCTGATGGAGCTGAGGTGATAACGAGTGTGTGACCGGATTTCCGATTACGCCGTAACGAGCGGGATGTTCGTAATTCAGGTTAATGGCCTCAAGTTGATCGATCGTGAAAGCTTTCATGATGGTAGCAAAGTGGTGAGGCGTCGAATTCGACGGATTGATTCTGTTTGTCCAAGAATGCCTAGGATTGTGTGTAAGTCTGGACCGCCAGCTTTTCCGGAAAGGGCAACTCGTAAGGGGAACATCAACTGACCAGGTTTGATTTGGCACTGCGTAGCTGTTGCGGAGATTGCTTCATTGGCGCAAGTCCAGTCAGCGAGGTTTTCAAAATGTGAGGCGAGCTCCACTAAGTATGGGGCTGCTTTGGAGACTTTTTGTATCGCGGCAGGATCGATCGGAAAGTCGGGATCAAGATAGAAAGAAACCGCCTCGGGAATCTCGCTAAGAAGAGAAACCTTTTCTTGAACGGAGGCAATCATTTCGAATGAAGCCTCAGTTGGGCAAGAGGCAACAAATTGTTCTGGAGACATCTTGAGGAGATGCTGTTGATTCACCCACTGGCATTTATTCGGATCAAATCTCGCAGGTGCTCGATTTACCGAATCTAGCGAGAACTTTGAGATGAGTTCATCAGCTGAGAAGATTTCGGAATCATCCTTAGGGGACCATCCAAGCAGCGCCAAGAAATTGACAACAGCTTCGGGCACGAAACCTTTTTTGGGGTAATCCCCCAGTGCGGCGCCCTCATCTCGCTTTGACATTTTTGAACCATCGCCATTCAAAATGAGAGGGATGTGAGCATATTTTGGTGGAGTCTCGTCGAATGCTTCGATGAGTTGAAGATGCTTCGGAGTGTTCATCAAGTGGTCTTCTCCACGAATCACATGGGTAATTCCCATCGTAAGATCGTCGACAACATTGACGAAGTGAAACACAAACGATCCATCCGAACGACGAATAACCATGTCGGGTGTGTTTGATTCATCGCGATAATCAATGGTGATTTCTCCACAAACAAGATCCGTCATGGTGATCTGTTTTCGCTCGAATCGAAAGCGCCAAGCACCTTCATCCTCGTAGACGCGACCAGCACTTCTAAGCTTTTGAAACCATTGTTCATAGATTGTGGTTCTCTCAGACTGGAAGTAGGGCCCGCAGTCTCCCTCATTCTCGGGTCCTTCCCAATCAAGTCCTAACCACTGGAGTCCCTCAAAAATCGCGGCGCGTGCCTCTGGGGTATTTCGCGCAGCGTCGGTGTCCTCAATTCTAAGGACAAAACTGCCGCCGAAATGGCGCGCGAAAAGCCAGTTAAAAAGTGCTGTGCGGGCCCCTCCGACATGTAAGTAACCAGTGGGAGAGGGGGCAAAACGAGTGCGAACAGTTTGAGACATCAAGGGGAGCTATAGCTTGACTCGACCAAGCGAGCAACTGGCTTTGCTAACTAAAAAAGATGCTGCGACCTTTTAATAGAGGGTCTTGCTTGGGGTGGGCGGCGAAGCTTTCTCCATTTTTGTAAAATCTCCGTGTTCGCAACAACGCACGAAGCCTTCTCCATGCCCTTTAAGCTGGTCCCATTGCGCTCTGATTTGCGCTGCTTCATCGAGGGTGATGGAATCATCCTCAGCAGCCTTTGAGATTTGCGAGAGGAGATTTGAGAAGTCGGAGATAATCTCGTTTGTTGCAGGAAGTACTTCGACGTTTTTTTCGTCTGTCGTTTGGGGATTACGAACAAAATAACCGCCACACTTTTCGCAAAGCCAATCAATAAGGCGTTGGTCTTCGGTTAGACGAATGATTTCAAGAAGACGATCGAGTGGATTTTTTGAACCACTGCCAGTCTCTGAAGGCTCTTGAGCCCATTTATAAACAAGCGAAAGAGAGATGCCTAATTCACTTGCAACCTCTTTGGGGCTGCTTCTTTTGAATGCCTCCTTGATGACCTCGTGACTTTTCATTGCCCCGTGAGTGGTGGGTGGCAATTTCGCAAGTAACAGATGAGCTTTAACGACCTGGGACGTAGAGCTGAGATCCCGTCTTGATCATTTGTTCGGGGCTCAGATCGAGTTCATTGAGCGCATTTAAGGTTGCGACAGAAGTTTCGTGGGAGCTCGCGACTGCTGATAAAGGCATATCGCCTTCGACGGTAATGAGCATCGTGCTCTGCTGTTCCGCATCCGCCTCAAGAGGCTGGGTCTCAGCTAAAGCGAGGTCTTGGGTAGACTCTGCCTCCTCACTACTGTCGCCTTGGACTTCAGTGTCTTCGATCGCAAGTTGAGTCTCCTCGGCTACAGGAGCTTCATCGCTCAAAGGTGGTGCGACATCCTCTAAGACAACAGCTGGCTCATCTTCGGTGGGAATCACCTCTTCTAGCTGAGGTGGGGCGGGGGCGATGATTTCGTCAACGGGAGGGGTCGAAATAATCTCAATGTTTGTAATGTTTTCTGGGAGAGCAGGAGCGCTCGCAGGTTCTGGTTGAACGTTGTCAGCAGTGGGTGGTTCAACGGTCTTTCCAGGAATTTGAAGGTATTCGCCAATTGGTAATCGACGTGGATCCAGTGAGGGATTTGCATCTTGGAGGGATCTTACGGAAAGATGATGTTTTCTGGCGATCGACCAAAAAGAGTCCCCAGTGCGGATGAGATATTGTTGGGCGCTGGTGTTATTTTGAAATTGGGAAGGTTGAGGCGCAGCTGGCGGTGGGGTGAATTCCCGGCCCCTGAGATCGAGTGCTCTTACAAGCGTTTGAAGTTCTGCAACATTCTGTTCGAGCTTGTTGAGACGGTCCTCCGGATCGGCAGCTGCGGTAATCGGAGCGGCAACAAATAGGAAGTAAGTCAGTGATCTTGTCCTCATAACGTATGCAAAGTTATCAAAAACAAGATTTATTTCAATAAACTTTATTATCAATTTTTTAAAAGTTTTAGTCCGACTGTTGATAAGTGAGTTGGCTGTTCTGGGCGGCAATGTCTTCGACCTCGGCAATCGAGAGGACTTGTGAGAGCTGTTGTCGGAGGGGTTTCGCTCCAGGAAAGCCCTTGCAATAGGTCATTAAACGAGAGCGCATGGCCATCAAGGTATGCTTTTCAGTTCCATAACGGTCAGATTCTACGGCGAGGCGACAGTGTCGAATGATAAAGCTCCATCTTGTTTCCATACTCGGTGGCGGAGGGAGAGTCCCTGATTGGAGGTAAGATTTCGCTTCGCTAAAGATCCAAGGGTTGTGCATCGCTGCACGGCCAATCATCACTCCAGAAACGGAAGTTTTTTCTTTTCGGTCTTTGAGAGTTTGAGCGGAGTCAATATCCCCATTTCCGATGATGGGAATGCCGACACTTTGAGCGCATTGATCAATGACCTCCCAATCAGCTTCCCCTCGATAGCCCTGAGCTCGAGTGCGCCCATGAACTGCGATGGCTTGAATTCCGGTGTCTTCAAGGAGTCGGCAGACGGTGGGTGCATTGACTGAGTTTTGATCCCATCCGATCCGTATTTTCCCGGTTACAGGAACTTCATCTCCAACGGCTTTGACGATTTTTGAAGCGGTATCGACGAGAAGGGGACAATCCTTTAAAAGAGAAGATCCTCCGTTTTTTGAGACGACTTTATTGACAGGGCAACCAAAGTTCAGGTCGATAAAGTCGGGCCTTTTCCACTCAATAATCTTTTTGGCCGCTTCCCCCATCCTTGATCCATTAGCCCCAAAAAGTTGAATGCCGACCGGGCGCTGAGAGTCGGTGAAGGTGGTGTATCTCCGGGTGCGGTGGTCTGCTCTTAGAATCCCCTCGGCTGACACAAATTCAGTGACCATGACATCTGCACCCAATTCCTTACACAGTGTTCGAAAGGTGACATCAGTGACCCCTGCCATTGGGGCTAGATAAATAGGAAACTGATTTCTAAACCACGGAAGCATGTCACTTAGAGACTTTAGCTTTCAGGTTGTTCCTGATTTTCTGGAGTGTCTTCAGGCGCTTGATCTGAGTCATTTTCAGGAGATGATGAGGGTGTCAGAGCGCTGTCGTCCTCATCAGAAGTGACTGCTTGTTGGTCTGTCGCCTCAATGACCTCTACCGGTTCTGTTTTTGCTTGTGGGTCAAGCAAAGCTCGGATTTCTTCTTGAATCTGATCAACTTCTGAGAGGGCAATTCCTGGATCTTTGATGATAAAGACATCTCCAGTCTTGCGATGTTCGTAGATTCTAAGAATTCCCGATGGGATTTCTTGGGTATCGGTTTCACGAAGCAGTTTTTGTCTTTCGAGCATGACCGCTAGAATATAGCGGGTATTTTCGGTGTGCTCTTCATCTTCTTCAACCATTCGTTTGAGCAGAGACTCCGGATCATCATCAACGACGTCTTCCGCCTTTTCTTCGATCACGGGAGGTTGGTAGACGGTGATCCAGGTTGAAAAGGGATGTTCTGATTCTTTGCGGTTTTCCCAGGCCTCAATCGTGTAGTCGCGCCTGAGATAGCCAGATGACTCTGGATCGGGGAAAATAGCGGCACGAATTCGTTGGTCTGCTTGAAAGGGTGTGCCGGAGAGGGCGCATTCTTTAGCTCGTGATTTGATGCTCCATGGTTCTTTCATACGGGAAGAATTGATGAGGGAAGAAATTTACGTAATGTTTGATAAATCGGGCGGCCTACAAGACGGCGTTGAATAAGAATAAGAGCGATGGATGTCGCCACGATGTTAGTCCCCCAAGCCGCGAGGGCGGGGTGAAGATAACCAGATTCTCCGAGAGCTAAAAAAACGGTGGAAGAAAACATAATACCGGCCGATAGAAAGATCGCTAAAGCGATCCCCCCAGCGGTTCCCCGGCGGCTAAAGACGATTCCTAGGGGGGCTGCGAGTAGCACGATGGCAAGGCAAATGCCTGGTTGAGCCCAGCGATAGTGCCACTGGGTGAGAAAACCTCTTTTATTTCCCCATTGGAGATCGTCATTTGCCAACAGCCAGCTGTAGAGACCGGGAATTCCAAGGCTGTCTGCAGTAAGCCCTGGTTTGATCAATTGCCAAGGGGTTTCTGGCCAATCTTGGTAAACGAGGACGTCTGGTAAGTTGAGCTCATACCGTGGCATAAGCTGGCTACGATCTGTGTCTAGAGTCTCATCAAGGTGTAGAACATTCACCCCTCGAAAGGTCCAATCAGTTGTTTCTCGGTTCCACTCTGCACTCTCTGCCTCAAGGCGGAGAGTGGGTTTGCCCTCCTCGTCAAAAGTGCGCACAATGATTTGCTGTAATGGAGCACCCTTGTGGTAGTTGTCTGGGAAGCTTCCAATCCACCAAAGTCGACGGTGATCTTTTTCGTAATAAACAACATTGCGAGCTTGGCTGGCTTCGCCTTCCTTGGCCTTCTCGATCAGCCCTTCGCGATAACTTTCAGACCAAGGAGCCCAGCGGTAGTTGAAGCCAAGGCAAATCAGGCTGACCAAAAGCCCCATGATGATAAAAGGAAAAATGAGACGAGGAACGCCACGACCTGTTTGGATCATCGAGACAATTTCTTGCCCCTGGGATAGTTTTCCCAAGCACAATAGGAGGGCGAGAAGCAGACCAAAGGGTGCGAATTCGACAAAGACTTTTGGAAGTGAAGCAAGGTAGTATTGAGTCGCGATCTCTAGAGCCTGATTGCTTTCCCGAAAGTCTCCAACCTTGCCGGTTAAATCGGAGATAAACCAAATGGCAAAAAGAGAAGATAGACAAAGGCAAAAAGCTCCAAGAAACTGGCGAATAAGATACTGATCAAGGGAGCGGCACAAGCCATAATAGAGAGCGCCGAGAGTTGGGATGAAGCAGATGATGCTCAGAACAATGGGTCGTAAATTGTGAGCGGCGGCGTGGGAATCGGGAAATCCAGCAAGCTGATCAGCGACATTGACCGATTCAAGAGGAGTCAAATAGGCAGAGGCTAGCCCACCCACAACCGCAAAAACTAGAGCAGGGATGAAACGAAAGATGACCGAATAGCTCTGCAAGGCTGAATTCATAGCGAGAAACTGGTCGTAAGCAAAGCCTGCCGTTTAGGAATTCAAGTTTTTGAGAAGTTTGTGAAATCCCAATTGGATTCCCGAATGAAAGTAAAAACCATTGAGATGGTCTTTCCTGATACGTAAGTGAAAAGACAGGCGCGTTTTTGTAAAGCGATGAAGGTGGTCGTCTCACGCTAGCGAGTCAGCTGCGACCTTGTTGGTTTGAGTAAAGAAGGTGGTTATGGAGGTGATTCTGACAAACCGAGAAAGCTTCCTTCTTGGAGTGTTACTCCAAAAGACGTAAACTTCCCAAATGAGATTAAAGCCCCATTGGCAAATCATCAGCGCTCTTGTGAGTGCGGCGCTGCTCGCATCGATCTGTCGCCAGCTGGCGCAAGATTCTTGGATGGTCAATGGCCTGATGGTGCTCTGCAGGCTAATTGGTGACCTCTTCATGGGCTTGCTGAAGATGATTATCGTTCCTCTTGTTGTGACATCGGTCATTGTTGGAATCTCAAATCTACATGGTGTTAAAGGATTTGGTCGTCTCCTTGGTAAAACGAGTTTGTTTTATGCTTTGACGAGCTTTCTAGCGATTTGCCTTGGCCTCGCTCTGGTGAATCTGATCGAGCCAGGTTTGCAGGATGGAGTTCCTAATGAAGCGATCAAAGAGGCAATTATCGATCAGGAACTCAATGAGGGGGAGGTGATGAAAATGGAGGCAGTGCAAGATCGCACGGTGGGCCAAGAAAACTTCTTTGACCAGATGTCTGGATTTTTTACGCGAATGATCCCCCCGAATGTCGTCATGGCGGCGGCCTCGAATGGTCAGATGTTGGGCCTGATTTTCTTTAGTATTTGCTTTGCGATTGCGATGACAAAATTGCCGAGTCAGCAGATAGCCCCAGTGCGTGATTTTTTTGGTGGGGTCAATGAGATCATGATTGTTCTGACGCGGGGAATTATGGCTCTCGCACCCATAGGGGTTTTTGCTCTGATTGTACCTGTCGTTTATGAGGTGGGAGGGGAGATTTTCCGCAGTTTGGCTAAGTATTTCTGTACTGTCTTACTTGCTCTGTGCCTTCATCTTTTTGTGGTGATGCCCTTGGTCATTCGTTTGGTGGCGAAGGTCAACCCAGTTGATCATTTCCGTGCAATGAGGACCGCTCTCTTCACTGCATTTTCAACGGCATCATCATCTGCGACCTTGCCGGTGACCATGCGTTGTATTCAAGAGAATGCTGGCGTCTCGAAAAAAACTGCCAGTTTTACTCTGCCTCTTGGGGCCACTGTCAATATGGATGGAACGGCTCTCTATGAATGTGTTGCCGTTCTTTTTGTCGCTCAGGTGATGGGAGTTGAGCTTTCTTTTACCGCTCAGTTTATGGTGGCCTTCAGCGCTTTATTAACCAGTGTTGGAGTTGCTGGGATCCCCTCTGCTTCGCTGGTCGCCATTCTTATTATCCTCAATAACTCCGGAATTCCGAATGCAGACAAAGCGGTGATTGTTCTTTTGTCTGTGGATCGCTTGCTTGATATGACTCGGACTGCAGTGAATGTTTTTGGTGATAGCTGCGCCGCTCTTGTCGTGGCCAAAAGTGAAGGGGAAGATGTTTTGGGAGGTTCTAAGCTTTCTGGACACGGAGCCTAAAGAATTGCAGGATCTCTTCAGTGAGTGGCAAACGGTTATCGATTCCCGAATATGCAATGGCTCTTGCTGAGGTAGCGAGTCTGAGATCGGAAGACCCGTTTCGCAAAGTGGGTGCAGCAGCTTTAGATTGGGATAACCGGGTCATTGCAACTGCCTACAATGGTCTCGCTCCCGGATTTGATGCCCCGAGTGGTTTTTGGGACGATCGAGACAAGCGTCAAAAGTTTATGCTACATGCTGAGGTCAATCTATGCAGTCTCTTTAAGAGAGGGGAGGCTAAGCTGGTGGCCACCACCACAATGCCCTGCACCGCATGTATGCAAACTCTCTGTGCCTATGGCATTAAAGAGATCTATTATCGAGAGGCCTATCAAGACTCAGATGCTTGCGAAATTGCAAACATCTATGGAATCACTCTGGAGAAGATCTAGTGTTGATCTCCTCTTATTCGCCTTCTCCGGCCGGGTTGGTTTGATCGACTTCAAGATCTCCCCCATAAAAGCTCTTAATATAACCGAATTCGACGAGAGTATCTTGCCATGGGGCGATTAGACCCTGATTGCGAAAGATCTGTCGGCAGCGAGCGAGCCAAGACTCCGCTTCTCCACCTTTTTCTTGATGGAAAAGAATTGCCGCTGTTCCAAAGTAATGAAGCGGTGAATCATCGAGAAAAGTGGTGTTATCAATGATTTTCTGAGCTTCGTCGACCTTATCTGTCTTAAGCATGCAGAGGATCATTTTAAATTTGATCAAGGGGTTCATGTTGGCATGCCTTGAGGTGCCGCTTGAATCCTGATCGAGGGCTTCGAAGAGCTCGAGAGCCTCTGCCCAGTTGTGACTGACAAATTCGATCTCTGCTAAATTGAAGCGAACATTGAAGTTCGTTGGTTGACTTGAAAGGGTCTTTTCGAAGGCTAAGCGAGCTTTGTCAAAATTTCTAAATTCAACATAGCAAGCTCCGGCAAGATTCTGACTTGCGGGGTTTCCATCGTAGATCTGATCAAGCTTGTAGAGAGTTTCCAAGCATTCAAAAATTCGTCTTTGTTTGAAAAGTTGATCGCAGCGATTGAAGAGTTCTTGATACTGCTTTTTTTGTTCGTCAGGAAGGTTTCTGAGGTCCTGAACGAATTGCGGTATTTCCGGTTGAGTCTTCTTTTCGTTCGAGGGGTTTGACTCTTGCGCGTGGCAGAGAATCGTTGAACTCACGAGGGCAATGAAAAGGTTTCTCATAAAAAAGCGGTTGGTTGAACAGAGTTTAGGGGAAAACTTGAGGGCAATCAAGTCACCTCCTTGGGGAATAGAGCCCTTTTTTCTCAATGAATGCCAGAACATTAGCTGGAATCCAATCTGGAGATTGCTTCAAAGCGAGTTTTTCCCGGATTTGAGAGGAGGAAGCAGGATGGTCTCCACTCAAAAAAAGCGCCCGAAATCCCGCTTTTTGCTGGGGGTGGCCATCCCGCCCAACGACAAGAAAGGTGACATCCTCTGCAAGGCGAGTTGGATGCTGCCACGATTCAATGTGTTGCCATTGATCAAGACCAATGAGAAGGAAGAGTTCGCTATGAGGTGGTAATTGAGCCTTCATCTTACGGATGGTCATCCAAGTGTATGAAGGAGGTGGTTGGGTGAGTTCGAAGTCGTTTACTTCAAATCTTGGTTCACTTGCTGTCGCAAGACGAAGCATTTGAAGTCGTTGTTGATCGGACGCCGTTGGCCCCTTTTTTTTGTGAGGGGATTGCCGACAGGGAAGAAAAATCAAGCGATCCAAAGACAGTTGATCGCAGGCTTTTTTTGAGATGGCAAGGTGCCCTTCGTGAATCGGGTCGAAGGTTCCGCCAAAAAAGCAAATGCGAGGAGGTGACGACACAACGATTGGGTTAGCTGACGACGTTGCGCTCGATCTGGATTTCACCCAGGAGGTCGCTTTGACGAGCTTTGAGCTGATTCATTTTCATTAATTCAAGGACTGCTAAGAAAGTAACAATGACTTCCACTTTAGAAGTTGCTTCCTGAAAAAGGGTTTGAAGGCTCATCGATTGACCGCTGGGGAGTTTTTCTAGGAGGAATTCTATCTTGTCGTTTACGGTGAAACGATCATCGATGATATCGCCTAAATCTCTCGCCTCATCGAATCTTTTGAGGACGTTTTGAAACGCCCGAATCAAATCAAATATCGAGACTTCGGCAAGCTCAACTGGCTCATTTGGGTCGGGTGCTTCTTGCTTTTGGGGGCTGTGAGCAAAGACCTTTTCTTGTTCAATTTCCCGGCGGTGTAGAAAGTTTGCAGCGTCCTTGAACTTCTTATATTCGATGAGTTGTCGAATGAGTTCCCATCGTGGGTCATCTTCCTCGGCATCTTCTTCTGGTGGCTGCTCTTTTCGGGGGAGTAAGGTTCGGCTTTTGATATACATCAAGTTGGCCGCCATTGAGATAAACTCCGAAGCTAAATCGATATTGAGAAGTTTAAAGGTCTCAATATAGTCAAGATACTGCGAAGTCACCCTTTCTAGGGAAATATCGTAGATGTCGACCTCGTCTTTTTTGATGAGGTAGAGCAGGAGGTCGAGCGGGCCTTCGAAGATTTCGAGGCTGACCTTATAATCACCAGATTCCACGACCGAGGAGATAGCGGAGGGGCAGGGGAAGAGCGAGGGAAATTCTATGTGGATTTGAGCACTTAATTCTCCTTTCAAAAATATTAGGAATTGCTTGCCTTTCAGGGCTGGCGTAACTCTTGGGCGTGGAAAATCGTTTCGATCAAAATCAGCTAGATGATTATCAACGGCGTTTTTCTGATTGGATGAGCAAGCAAGGGCTTTTGTTTCAGCTTAGAAACGCCAGTTTGGTGGAAAATGGTTCCGTCATTGCTCAATCCGGGGGGCTCTTAGTACGTTTGATGGTGGCTGTTTTTGGATTTCTCGCAGTGGGTTATCTGATCCTAGGGGTTGTGATTTCAAGTGATCGCTATGGCGATTCTATCGCCGAAAAGATCGAGCAATCCCTCGATCTCGAAGAATTAGAAACAAAGGGCTATCGAAGTGAGTCTGGCCGCATTCTTTTTAAGGAACTGAAAATGACCGGTGGACAGGGGTCGTTTTTTTATGACGCGGACATCAAAGGTTTGAGTGCGCCCTATCGCGTCTTAGGTATTTTTTCAGCTTGGCAACCTGAAGAGCTAAAAATCGCAGAATGTGATTTTCAGCTTAAAGCGGGTGGAGACGGAAGTGAGATGAAAAGTGCTTTTAGCACCGTTTTGGAGAGTTTGAGTGGGACAGGAGTCAAACAGGTGGCCGTTGAGCGCTTTAGCTGTGATTGGGGCTATTCAAAAATGACTTATGGGCGAATCGAAGCAACGAAGTTTCGAGCGGAGGTGAGGGATGGGATTTGGGAGGTTGAAATCAGTGGCGGAACATTCCAGCAAAATTGGATCAAAGGTTTTGATCTTGTGGAGGGAAAGTTGCAGATTTCCGAGCAGGGGGTAGGCCTTAAGTCGCTGGTGCTTCGAGATGGCGGAGGTCAGTTGCTTCTCAACGGGGAGGTTCAGGGTCCAATCGCTAAGCCGAGATTTGATTTGGATGGTCGGTTCAGGCATCTTGAGCTTGAGCGCCTCATTAAGATTCAAGAGGCGCATCCTAAAGAATTCTTCACAGGCACGATTTCTGGCTCCCTGAAAATCCTTGGTTCGACAAACACAGGGGTAAAGACCGAGGGGATCGCAAAACTCGAAGAAGGTGATCAAATCACGGTTCGAGAGCG
>JALRJZ010000029.1:0-314 GCA_023261045.1 Akkermansiaceae bacterium | reverse complement strand
GGTGGCCAATTTTCCGGGCGGTTTCCCTTCTTGATGTCGATCGTAGTTATCGACGAGTGGATTTCACCGAAGGAGGATTTACTTTCTCCACGGGCGGCGGCTCTCTAAAAATTGAGGATTTGGATCTGCGTAGTGAAAAGATTCCCGTTTTACTCGGAGATTTAGAAACAAGATTGCCTTCTCAAGAAGAAGCGGCACGGAGTCTCGGGATCAAGCTGACCGACGGTTTGTCTGGCTCTTTTAATTCTGATCTCACCGATAGCTCTTCTTCAAAGAGCCTTGAGCGAGCCCGTATGAGTCTCTCTAAGGCCACT
>JALRJZ010000299.1 GCA_023261045.1 Akkermansiaceae bacterium | reverse complement strand
GGTGAAGGTGCCGAAGCTGTTCCAGAAGGAAACGATGCAAACTCCTATCTTGGACAACTCCTTGCCTCAGGAGCAGTTGACTCAGAGAAGATTTTCTATGTAAAGGGCGTGAAAGGCTCGGTCGAAGGCGACAACATTTTCAGCAGTCCTGAAAAGTTACTTGCTCAAGGAGAAAATGGATTTGGTTATGTAATGATTGAAGGCGACGAGCCGCTTCACTCACCTGGAAGTACTGTTCCTCTCATCGTTGCTCCTCTCTCAAAGGGTGGCGCAGATCCAGTCTTTGACCCTAAGCCATTTGCAGACCAATACATCTACCTCACTCCTGACGGCGCAGTTTCAGGAGGCAAGATCAGCAAAGAAGGTGTCCCCATCGCGAAAGGTCGTGGAAAGGCTGGTCTCTTCGGTGCTGGTAAGGATTCTCTCTTTGGAGAAGACATTCCTGACGTCAAAGAGCCTCGCGGTCTCTAGGGCTTCGCCTACATTCTCTAACTCATTCAAAAAGCGAACCTCTCATGAGGTTCGCTTTTTTTATTTTGCCAATCCGACCCACCTTCCAAAATCATCATCTATTACAAATTCTCTATTCCATAAAACCGATTTGCCCATTTCTGATTCTCTGTCACCTTAGCTCGTAATGATGACGGAGAAAATTGAGGATAATGAGATCGTAAACAAGGGAGCCTTTCTTCCTTATCCCGTATCGACTCTGAGTCCGCGCATCATTCCCACCGACCTCTCGACTTTCAAATCGCGGGGAATCAGCCAAGTTGAACGCGATCTGCAAGAAAAGCTCATCGAAATTCGCAAAGAATACATCGCAACAATTGAACATTTTAACTGGAACAAGCTCGTTTACGAAGCGGAGATTCATTTCGAACCGATTGTTGGAGAAACCTATCATCTTTATTCAATCCGGGGCAAAAACACCCTTTCAATGATTGCCCCTGATCAATGGCCACACCGCCATCTTGCAAGCTTCAGGCTCAATGTGGATCGCCAATGGGAACTGAAACAAGCAAGCATCGACGCAAGCTCGCTTTTTTCTAACAGCGAGGTTAGAAACCTCTAACACCACATGATTCATCCCACCGCTGTTATCTCCCCAAAGGCTCAAATCGGTAAAAACGTCGAAATTGGTCCCTATTGCGTCATCGAAGACCATGTTCATCTTGGCGATGGCTGCAAACTACACTCCCATGTGGTGATTCATGGCCACTCTCATTTAGGTGCCGAAAACGAGTTCTTCCCCTTTGCTGCCATTGGCATCAAATCCCAAGACTTAAAGTATGCTGGGGAACCAACTGCTCTCTATGTGGGTGACCGTAATGTCTTTCGGGAAAACTCAACCATTCACCGGGGAACTACGGAGGATTCACCCACGCGGATCGGTTCAGAGAATCTCTTTTTAGCATACTCTCATGTCGCTCACGATTGCATTGTACACGATCATGTCATCCTATCAAATAATGGGACTCTTGCGGGTCACGTTGAGGTTGAAGATCATGCCATCATTTCTGGTCTTTCTGCGGTCCACCAATTTTGCCGCGTAGGCGCTCATGCCATCACTGGAGGAATCTCAAAAATAGTTCAAGACATCCCACCGTTTACGATAGTTGACGGTAATCCTGCCGCCGTGAGAGGAATCAACCAAGTGGGTTTACAACGAAGAGGCTTTTGTGAAGAGGATCTGCGCGCACTCAAAACGTTTTATAAAAAAGTTTTCTTAAAAAAGAACACGAGCCTCACAACTGCGATCGAATCCCTTGATTCATCTCTCAAAGAGAATGCGCAAGTCGTGAAGTTGATCTCCTTTATTGAAAAGTCTCAGCGAGGAATTATTCGCTGATTCTCAGCGGCTGATTGCTTCGCAGAGCTTAATGAGCGACGGGTCAACATGGTGTTGCTGGTCAGTGATCTCATTGATCGAAGCTGAACCATACGATCCATCTTTAAAGGTCATCACCTGATTGGTCTGACCAGATGCAAGAGACTCGACTGCAGCATTGGCAAATTTGAAGGCCATCACCCGATCATAAACCGTTGGCGAGCCACCCCGCTGAATATGCCCCAACACCGTCAATCTTGCATCCATCCCAAGGGCCTCCCCCATCCAGCGAGTCAATGATTCCCCCATTCCTGTCCCCTCGGCCACGATTCCAAGGAGGTACTTCCTTCCTTCTTCCTTCTCTTTGCGAAGTCGCTCGGCAATAGAATCTAGATCATAAGGGATCTCTGGAACAAGGCACACTTCCGCCCCAGTTGCGAGAGCACTGGTCATCGCAAGGTAGCCGCAATGGCGCCCCATTGTTTCGACAACAAATGCACGGGAAAATGACGAAGCCGTATCGCGAATACTATCCACACTCCAACGGATCATGTTGAGTGCCGTATCAACCCCAAGACAGTAGTCCGTCCCTGGAATATCGTTGTCAATGGTCGCGGGGATTCCTGCAAAAGGAACACCAAAATCGGAGTAAAACTGATTTAACGCGCTAAACGAACCATCACCTCCAATCACAATCAGTTTCGAAATCTTCTTTTCCTGGAGGTGCCGATAAGCCTGCTCCCGATACTGAAGATCGAAAAACCTTTTCGACCGTGATGAACCTAAGACAGTTCCCCCTTTATGAAGAATTCCCGATAAGCGCTCTTTGGTCGCCTCATAGATCCATCCTTCAATCAATCCTCTTAAACCCCAATCAACGAGAAACGGCTTCCATCCGTGTTTCCGTGAATAATCACACGCCGATTTTACGGCTGGATTCATTCCGGCAGCATCTCCACCAGAGGTCAAAATCGCAACATGCTCACTCAAACTGGAGTTCGTTTATCACAGGATAAAATGATCTCAAGCTCTTCGAGAGAATTCTACACCTAGAAGGCAGATATCATCTTCAAAACCCTTTTGATTTGAAAAATCTAATGCCGATTGGACCACCTCCTTGAGCAAGCTCTCACCCCGTTGTGGGACTTCAAAGCTCTCGCAGAGTC
The DNA here is from genome assembly GCA_023261045.1 of Akkermansiaceae bacterium. Lineage (GTDB taxonomy): Bacteria > Verrucomicrobiota > Verrucomicrobiia > Verrucomicrobiales > Akkermansiaceae > SW10. Next base: position 18 of record JALRJZ010000299.1, on the reverse strand, counting down.
GCTTTAAGCCATATTCTT
>JALRJZ010000298.1 GCA_023261045.1 Akkermansiaceae bacterium | reverse complement strand
AGCGTTGCTGCGAGGGCAGCGTTTGCTCCTGCACTTGCGCCAGCTGCGACGATTCGTTCTCTATCGATACCTAATGCTTCTGCGTGCATTTTAAAAAATGAGAGAGCGAGTTTAGCGTCAAGAATTGCAGCTTCGGGCGTTCCCTCGTATTTTGCCTTGTTGCGATATTCCACCGTGATAGCGACCATTCCGCGCGAAGCGAAGTGATGACAATGAGGGATGAACTGAGTGGCCGCCGAAATATCCCAAAGTCCTCCATGGAAAAAGACAATCGCGGGGCAGCGGTCCGTCGTGTAATCAAACTGAGGGGGAAAGAAAAAATGAGCGTGTAGATTGCCTTCCTGAGTCTGGTTGTAGACGTAGGTTGTTGCCGATGTGAGAAGCTCTTGGTTGCGAGCTTCACCAATCATCAGGGTCTTCGGGAGATTGTTCATTTGGCAGGAAATCGCCTTCTGATTGTCGGCGACTGAGAAAAGCTTTTCCAAAAGCGGGCGGAATTGTCCATAGTTTCTCAATGAAACGATCATTTTTCATGATCGCGGTGCTCTTCTCCGCGTTGTCAATGGAGGCCTATGGTTTGTCAGACAAGCAATTAGTATCCCATTTGTTTAAGGTCTACGACTCTTGGCGGGAGGCCATGGTCACCAAAAACCCCAAAGCTTGGAAGCAGAATACCTCGACGGCACGCATTATTAATGTGCGAAATCGAATTTGGAGTGAGCGCCGAGCTTTTCCTCAGTCAGTTTTTGACATCCCCATTGCGCCTCCCGACATTCGAAAGCTCAAGGCCCTCAGGCTGAGAGTGAACGGTGAGACTGCGAAGGCGATTTTTTTCGGCAAGGTCGACTTTGGTGTTGGAGGGCAGCCGACGGAAAATGTTTTTGTGGTCAGCTATGTGCGCGAGCAAGATCGTTGGAAATATCACGGAGGGGAATATGTGAAACTTGATTTAATCCCCGCTGTGAAGAAACAGATTCAAGCGGGAGATTATCAATATTTTGACCAAGATGATTTCCAGCCGGAGGGGAAAGTTCCATTGATCCCCAAAGCCGTTACTCATCCGGTTTTGGCGATTGCGAAGGTTTATGTGTTTTGTCCAGGACGAGAGGTCAGCCTCAAAGTCAATGACTTCTCAGAGCACCTCTTCCAAAATGACAAGCGGGCGGAGATTGTCCTTGGAGGAGCACGTCTGGGAAAAAACACCATCGATTATTCGATCAAGGAGCTCCCTGGAGGCGACCCCAAGAGCCCGCTCACGATTCGAGTGTATTTGATGTCTCAAGTGCCAGGAACCCTGCCAACGAAGATGGTGCAATATCAGGTTGATGATGGGGGGCAGCCTTCTGATGGCGGTGTTTTATCCTTCGATTTCACCGCTGAGCTCGCAGATAAGTTAAGAGCTCGCTGATCTTTCTTGTTAGCTTGGGGGAATGGATTTAATCTCCCTGCAGGTGACTTTGGCGGGGTTATTAACCAATTACTGGCGGGATGCGGTGGAAATCGCACTTCTCTGGTTATTGGTTTATCAACTCTACCGGATTTTTCGTGCAACCCGTGGTGCCAAGATTCTGATTGGACTCGCGGTCGTCATTATTTTCCTGACTCTCGCTTCACAGCTCTTGGAATTGCGAGTGATTGAGTGGATCGTAAAAAGTGCAACAGCAATCCTTGCCTTTGCCTTGCTAATTATCTTCCAACCTGAGCTTCGGAATGCTCTTGCTCGCTTAGGGAGTAGTAAGTTTTTTTCTTTTGCGACGACTCAGCAAAAAGTCTTTCTCGAAATGGTGGCGGATTCTGTCGTGAAGCTTTCTAAAAGCCGGTGTGGAGCACTCTTTGCTATTGAGCGGACAATTAGTCTCGAAGATTATGAATCAACGGGGGTGATCTTAGATGCTCAGCTTTCGACTGAATTGGTCGCCAGTATTTTTCATCCTAAAACCGCCCTTCATGATGGGGGGATGATCCTGAAAAATGAACGAATCGCTGCGGCAGGTTGCATTTTTCCGGTAAGCCAAAAAGAGTTATCTGATCGTTCGCTGGGTCTACGTCATCGTGCGGGATTTGGTATCAGTGAAGAAAGTGATGCTGTCGCTATCGTTGTTAGTGAGGAAACAGGACAAATCTCAATCGTAACAGAAGGTAAAATTGATCGCGGTTTATCGGAGGATGCATTCCGCGCAAAACTTGAAGAACTTTTCTTAGCTCATGACCAATCTCATCAAGAAGTGGATCACGAAGAACTGGACGGGGAAGTTAGCGGCTCTGGCCCTAGCGATCGCGATTTGGTATCTGATTAAACTGCATCTCCAAGGTTTTAACCCGTTTGTTGCCTCGCTCAATTGATCAAGGAGATGGGTAAGCTTGATCATCTCCCTGGGGTTTTTATCACCGGAACTGATACCGAGATTGGTAAAACCTACGTCTCAAGTCTCATCATTAGAGAGTTGAGGAAAAAGAAAATTGATGCAGTGGGTCTCAAGCCTGTTTGCAGCGGTAGCCGAAAAGATGCACAAACCTTGCACCAGGCAAACGAGGGGGTTTTGGATCTAGATGTTGTTAATCCTTGGTGTTTCCGCGCTCCCCTGGCGCCTCTTACAGCTGGGAGAATTGAGGGGAAGTCCCTTCAGTTGGATAAGGTGGTCTCTCAAATCAATCACGTGCGAGTAAATCATCAGTTTACTTTAATCGAAGGTGTCGGAGGGTGGATGGTTCCAATGGGAGAAGGTTTTGGTATTGCCGAGTTCGCAAAAGAATTAGCGCTGCCGATCGTGGTGGTTGTTGGTAATCGCCTGGGAGCGATTAATCATACCCTTTTGACCGTGGAGGCAATTCTTGCGGCACGCTTAGAGTGCCTCGGAGTAATTCTCAACTACCCGCAAGCTGAACGTGATCTTGCGGCCACAACAAATCGCTTGATCCTTGAAGAGCTTTGCCCTGTGCCCATTCTCGGGGAGGTGATTACGGATGCGACGGAGATCGAATGGAATGATTGTTAGCTAACGAAGCGTCTTCCCAAACATCGG
>JALRJZ010000297.1 GCA_023261045.1 Akkermansiaceae bacterium | reverse complement strand
CTTTGAGTAAGCTGTGGATGCTCGCTTGTTGAGCAGGGTCAAGGTGTGCGTATGGTTCATCTAAAGCAAGCATCGGAGCGTCCTGAGCGAGAGCTGCCGCGATGTTTGCTCGTTGTCTCTCGCCTCCACTTAATGATGAAATGGGTCGGTGAGCAATCTCTCTGAGGCCAGTTTGATTTAAGATCGGCTCGATGAAGTGCAGACTGCTCTGATTTCTAGCAAGGTCAGTCCTTTCATGGCTAAAACGGGCCATTTGAAGAAACCGTAAAAGGAATGTTTTTGGGTATTTGCTGAGGTGCGTATGCTATCTTGCGAGCAAGTTGCTTCTTTGAAAACTCTTGGATCGCTCTCCCATGAATCGTGATTGATCCCTCGAAAGCTATGAGTCGCATCAAGCAGCGAAAAAGTGTCGTTTTTCCTGCTCCATTTGCACCAATGAGAGCAACTTTTTGGTTTTCAAAACATTCGAAATTAAGCCCCTCCAAGATACGCTTTTCTTTCGTAAAAGCACTCAGATTCGAAACATGAATGAAGGGTTCTTTGTTCATGATGAATGGTTCGATCGCAGGATGTGGGAGATGGTCTCCAGTGTTTCAATAAATCGAGGCCCTGGGATGTGGTGGCGATCTTCATGAAGGAAGAAAACTCTACCGTTTTGGACGGCTTTTAATTCTGGATAAGTCTCCCATTGCTTTCTTAGTTGTTTTTCTCCAACGGATCTCCAATGGTCCTTTTGAACTAACTCGATAATAAAATCGGGGTTGAGACGGATCAGGTTTTCACGCGAGAGAGAAGGGTAGGATGCGGGGCCGTTGTAGGCATTGATAGCTCCTGCGAGTTCGATGTATTCTTGGTGGACGCCGCCCGCTCCGGCTGCGATTAGCGCGCTTGGTTGCTCTTCTTCGGTGTTTCGATCAATCGAAATCAAAACTCTTGGTTTTCGATCAGTAGAGACACTAAGTGGTGAAAGTTGATCCATTCGCTTTTCTATCATCGAAACAATGCCCTCTGCCTTGGTTCGTTTGTGAAGGATGGTCCCGATTTTAAGAATTGAAGAGAGGATTGCTTCCGTGGAGGTGTGATCAAAAAAATGTGTCTCGATGCCCAATCTCTGGAGATGTTCTACTTGGGATTCTTGCTCGCGAAGCAGGAGGACAACATCGGGATTTAATCGGATCACTTTCTCAAGGTTGAGATCTAAATAACCACCAACAACTGGCTTGTTTTTGGCGTCGGGCGGATAGTTGCAAAATCGAGAAACCCCCACGAGTGAAGCTTCGCATTCAAGTTCATAGACGATTTCGACAAGGCTAGGGGAAAGCGCTACGGTCCGTTTCTGGGTTAGTGCTGTCGATTGAAAGTCTGGTTTGATCTCATTGCTATCGCTGGATTCGTATCGACGACTACCAATCCAAAATAGGAGGGCAATGCCCGTAATCGTAAGGATTTTAACAAAATTCACTGAAGTCATGTTTTGTTATCATTCGATGAGTGACTTGCCAGCAAAGGTGGTTATTTGAGATTCGAATAACCGATTAGAAGCTAAGCGTTGCGCCGACTAAAAGTGCCCTTCCTCTCCCGGGGTAGATTTCGCCAAAGCCCGAGTAGTATTGGTAGTTCTTATCAAGTAAGTTTTCTATTTGAGCATAGAGCTCGAGTGACTGACTTGCTTGATACCGGGTAAAGAGGTTTGTGAGGAGATAGGGGTTGAGTTGATCGCCGCCCCAATTTCGTTGACCGAGATAGTGAAGATTGAACCCAGCGATTAATTCTTCGTTCATTCTCCTGCTGATACGAACGCTCCCTGAGTTTTTGGGTTGGCCTGAGAAGGATTTGTTGAGGTGGGTGAAGGTCAGTGATGTGTCAAATGCATTGTTTCGAAATGCTTTTTTGATACTGAGCTCGAATCCATTGGTGAGTGAATCGTCGTTGGAATTACGATATGAGGTCGAAAAGCTTTGTGGATCCCAGGTTGATTCAATGCGGTCGGTTAGATGATTTTCAAAATAAGTGAGACTATAATGAAGATTGCCAGCAAGGCTTGAGTGATCAATTCCAAGATCCCACCCCAATGATTCTTCTGCGCTAAGGCTAAAATTAGAGCCTCCTCCAAAACCGTATAGTTCAATGAATGAGGGTGCTCTAAATCCCTTTCCTGCGCTCATTCTAAGCTTTGTATTCCTTGGGCTCAGGAGGTAGCTGGCGGCGGTGCGCCATGTCACCTCGCTGCCGTATGTGTCATACTCTTCCCAGCGGATCCCGCTATTGAGAGTGAGTGCTTCGCTTTGGTGCCAGATATGGTTGAGATAAAGCCCCCAATGGTTCGATGATCGATGATCAGCTGATAGACCAAAAAACTGACTTCGATAGAAGAAGTCCGTTGATTCATAGATCAGTCCTGTGACCGTGGTGTGGTGGTCACTCCAGTCGAGGGTGTTGTCCCAGTAGATGGAAGATTTTTTTCCGGAGGTAAGGTATGAGTTGGGCTCGCTCAGGGAACGAGAATCATACTGCTCATCATAATGCCCTATCGTCAGTTTTGTGGCCCAAAAATCGAGATAATTGAATTGGCCAAAAATGGTGTTGATAGCGCTTTCGGTTCGATCACTGAATGCGGCTGGATAGGTTTCAGAATGATAGTCAGGACGTTGGTATGAGGAGTCAAAGCCTCGAAAAGTCATTCCCACATCGAAGTTCTCGGTTAGGTTGAAATCAAAACGAAGTGTGTAGTTGTTTTGGTCAAATTGGTTGTTCGGTAGGCTGTTTCGCGTTTCTTGGGATCCGAGCCCGATGGCGTAGCTTAAGCGCTCTAGTTCGCCGTTTAAATAGACTGCTTTTTTAAGCGTTCCAAAGGAGCCGCCTGAGATGTCGAGCTTTCCACTGGGATCTCCGCTACCCTTTTTAGTGTAGAGTCCGATCACTCCTCCGATGGCATCTCCTCCATAAAGGGCGCTTTGAGGGCCGCGAAGAATCTCGATTGCGGAGAGACCCGCGATTGGGCTCCCGCCGAGAAAGTTATTTGTGGAGA
>JALRJZ010000296.1 GCA_023261045.1 Akkermansiaceae bacterium | reverse complement strand
ATGCAAAACACGGTCGCCTGGCTAGAGAGCTCGGGCCGTTGGGCTTGGGCTTTTGGGCTTGGATTACTCATTCTTGATCTTTTCTTACCAATTCTTGGAACTGTCGTAATGTCAGCGTTGGGCCTCATTTACGGTTGGTTTTTAGGAGGCTTACTCTCAGCCCTTGGCGCAATTCTAGCGGGACTCCTCGCCTACGGATTAGCCCGAAGATTTGGCCCTAAAGCGATTTCACTACTCACGGGAGATCGTCAGTTTTCTGAGGGAAAAAAACTTTTCTCAGGAAATCTCGGCGGTTGGTTAATTGCCGTCTCACGATGGATGCCTATTCTTCCTGAGGTAATGGCCTGTCTCGCCGGAGTCTCGCAAATGCCTCTTCAACGATTTATTGGAGCTCTGGTCGCTGGCTGCCTACCCCTTGGATTTGTCTTTGCCTGGATCGGGCATACTGGCACCCATCAACCCATTTTAGCGTTAACGCTCAGTGTTCTTCTTCCCCCAATCTTCTGGGGGCTCTTTCATCTCACTTATCGCAAGAAGATGAACTCCATCGAGCCCAATGATGCATCATGAATGCAGGAGAGATTTATGCTCTAACATCGGGCCTTCTATGGTCTTTTTCAGTAATTTTAATGCGTCTTTCGGGATTCACCATCCCAGCGATACCACTGACTTTCTTCAAAGTCACTTTTGCGACCTTCTGCTTTGCTCTCCTAATCTTCATCAGACCTGAGCAATGGGTCATCCCCCTCTCCCTTAATGATTATTTACGGCTGATTCTCAGCGCCTTTCTTGGCATTACCATAGCCGACACGATGATCGCGGCCGCCCTGAACAAACTAGGGGCAAGTTTACATGCTTTAGCAGACTGCGCCTACACCCCCGCAATTTCGCTCGTTGGGTTTCTCATGTTTGGAGAGCTTCTTTCAAGTTTTGAACTTGTTGGCGGATTACTCGTCATCTCTGGGGTGTTTATCGGAGCAACCGTAACTCACGAGGTGAAAAACAGTCGAGATCTGTGGATTGGCATCTTTCTGGCAGTCAGTGCTCATGTCATTATGGCAATGGGCATTCTCCTCATTCGCGACATTTTCTCGCAACATTCCATCATTTGGGTTTCTGGATTTCGCTTTCTCTGTGCTTCGATCGCGATGTTCATTCTCGCGATACTCAAAAACCCAGCCACTTGGAAGCGGGAGCTTTTTCTCGGATACCTCACTCCGAAAACATGGAAAACCATGATTCCCATGGCGATCCTAGGCCCCTTTCTTGCAACCATTATGTGGACTTCAGGCTTTAAATATCTAACCGCCGCACGCGCAGCAATCTTCAATCAACTCTCCTCGGTCTTCATCATTCTTCTTGCTTACCTTTTACTTAAAGAAAACCTCACAACACGAAAGCTTATCGGATCAATACTAGCTGTCCTAGGCGCTCTGATTGTTGCGCTTAATCAGTAGATCTCAACTTTGATGGGCTCCATTCAGGAAGTCGCGCTATGTCTTGTCATTCAACCAAACTGGGAGTAAGTCACCCATACCGCGTTCAAGCTCATCGACCACTATGCCTACTCAAATCGGATTAATATCACTTGGTTGTGCCAAAAACCTCATCGACTCCGAAATCATGCTCGGTCACTTGCAAGAGCAAGGAATGACCCTGATTCCCGACCCCGAGCTAGCCGATGCTCTCATTATTAATACCTGTTCATTTATCGATGTGGCAAAGGATGAGTCTGTCAGCACGATTATCGAAGCGGTCAATGCGCGCCAAGAAGATCCAGCCAGAGAAAAACAAAAAATCATTGTTGCAGGATGTCTCTCGCAAAGGTTTCAAAAAGATCTTCCAGGTTTACTCCCAGAAGTCGATGCATTCATTGGCTTAGACCAGATTACCAACGTTGCCGACATCGTCCGAGAGACTCTCAACCGTGATCACGCCAAAGAAGGGTCTCTCGACACGGTCACAAAGAAATCTCGTTATATTCCCGACTACACAACTCCACGTTTTCGATTAACGCCAAAATATATGGCTTATCTTAAAATTGCTGAAGGGTGTAATCATACCTGTGCGTTTTGCATCATTCCGAAAATCCGGGGACAACATCGCTCACGCACCCAGGACTCTGTTGTGAAGGAGGCGAAAGGCTTGATTGCTCAAGGGGTAAAAGAAATCAACCTGATCTCTCAGGATACAACCTATTTTGGAATGGATAAATGGCAGGGACTCGGCAACCGCCCAAATCCAACCTCCGGCGTCGACTCCACCAAAGGAGAATCTCTGGCTTCCTTACTGAGAGCGCTCAACGAGCTCGAAGGGGACTTCTGGATCCGTCTCTTATACACCCACCCCGCTCACTGGTCCGGTGAACTCATTGAAACGATTGCGCAATGCCCAAAAGTAGCCCGGTATGTCGATATCCCATTACAGCATATTTCCAACCATATGCTTAAAAAAATGAACCGCAAAACAGATGGGAGTTACATCCGTGAACTCCTCGAACGAATGCGTGAAGGCATTCCAGATTTGGCGATTCGAACCACCTTTATCACAGGCTTTCCTGGTGAAACTCAAGAAGATCACGAAGAGCTTCTTGAGTTTATTAACAGCTTCCAATTTGAGCGTTGTGGAGTTTTCCAATATTCAAAAGAAGAAGGAACAAGAGCGTTTCAGATGCAGGATCACATCCATCATGCAACGCGAAAGAAACGCCACCGCGAGCTTTCCGCGGCAATCGACGAGGTTGCTCAAGCAGTCAACGAGAGACAACTCGACACGCTCAAGCGTGTTCTTGTCGAAGAAGAAGGGATTGCGAGATCGATGTGGGATGCCCCCGATATTGATGGTCGCATCTTCGTTCCAATAGACGCTCCCATCGGCGAGTTTATGAATGTTCGCATCAAAGATCATCGAGGATACGATCTAATTGCTGAAGAGTCGCCGAAGTCACTCTGATCACCCCCTTCATTTTTAGTCTTTACCAAGAGACAAAAATGATAGGTATAGAGAATGAAATTTTTTCTTCTCTTCGC
>JALRJZ010000295.1 GCA_023261045.1 Akkermansiaceae bacterium | reverse complement strand
CTGGATATCAATGTCTTCGCGCGCGAGTGGGGCGTTGACTTTAACAACCATCCTCGCGGCGGCGTAACCGGTGTCGAGCCTCAGGTTGAAACATCGGGCCGTGACATCACCCTTCTGCAGCGCAAGAAGAGCGCCATCGGCAAGGGCTTCAATAAGGGTGTAAACGTATGCTGGGCCGCTGCCAGACGTCCCAGTCACGGCGTCTAAGAGGCTTTCTTTAACCTCACAAGCAATCCCAACGGATGAAAGGAGTCGTTGTGCAAAAGCTCGATCTTGTTCAGTTGCAAGGGCTCCGGGCGAGTAGGCGGCAGCACCTTTTCCAACGAGGGCTGGAGTATTGGGTATGGTGCGAATGATTCGGGCAGTGCCATCGACGATTCCTTCCATGGTATCCAGCGAGACTCCCGCTGCAATTGAGAGGATGAGAAGCTTTTCGGAGTGCTCATTCTCTTCCTTCACCACTTTGAGAACCTCAGTCACATCTTGAGGTTTCACACACAAAAGAATGACCTCTACTTGTGCAATAAGCTCTTGGAGAGATGCGACGACCGTAATCTCAGGCGCGAGCGAGGCGATTGCCTGAGGAGATGGGTCATAGGCCCTCACTTCAGCAGGGGCGAATACGCTCGCTTGAATTGCTCCCATGGTGAGGGCTGATCCCATTTTTCCACATCCAACGACGCCAATGACCATAACTGAGACTGTATGATAGCCGAGTATTCTGTCGAGGGAAAGGCATTGCATTCTTGAGAGTTTTTTTGCGAATCTCCCTGAGGATGAAAGTCTTGGTGATTTCTCTTGTTTCTTGCCTCTTGCTTCAAGTCATGGCGGATGATTTTGAGGTGGCAACGGTGATTCATCCCATTCTTTCGAATCTTAAAGAGCCAGCGATTGATCCTAATTTTGGCAAGGCAATGCCCGCCATTTCAAGCTCTTCGGATTTGGCAGCCCTTCATGTCGTGCAGGGAATGGTTCGGCTGGCAACATCTTGGGATTTTGAAGCTTATCGGCATTTTTGTGCTGCCGCCGCTCGGGATCCCGATTGTCTGATGGCCTATTGGGGGATTGCGATGAGCCTCGCGGGAGGCCAACATGAGTTTTTTCTCCAAAGAGAGGCGGCAATTGGGCGGATGCTAGATCTGGTGGAATTAGGTAAAGGCGTCGAGCTCGAACGGGGGTATGCCGAAGCGGCAAAGAAGCTTTTTAGTGAGGGAGTGCGAGCATCCGGGAAAACTTATGAGGCTGTCTCAAAGCGCTTTCCCAGAGATGTTTTCTCGCGCTTGTTCTCTCTCTTTCTCTTGCGTGATGGGTATGATACTTTTGGGGAGCCCCGCCTTGGTCAGCAGAAAGCTCTGGAGGGAATCCGGGAGCTTCTCGCACTCGATTCGGAGAATGTCACCGTGTTGTCATTTTGGGTTGGAAGTCAGTCAGAATCCTTAATGACTCCCCAAAAAGTCAAAGAAGAGGTGCTGCCCATTGCGAGAAAGCTCGTTGAGTTAAAGCCCCAATATCCTCCTTTTCGGTTAATGCTGGCTCACGTCGAGGCCAGATGTGGAGAAGTTTCTGACGCGGTGCGATCTTGTCAAAAAGCCATTCAGCTCTTTGAGGCTTATCAAGAAAGTGAAAGTGTGACTTTTTATGATTGTGAGTCCCTGATTCGAGCGAGGGTTTATCTGTCTCATTTACTTGCCACGAAAGGCTTGTTTACGGAAGCAATGGAAGTTGCAGACGATCTTGCGAAAATGGAAATCAGAGCAGATAGGGTCTTCTCTAAAGGGGCGACCATGCTGCTTTGGGAAGCGCGCACCTTAGGTGCTCGGATTACTCTCGGGGCAGAGAGCGAAGAAGATTTTGACCGGGGGCTCAGAAATCTCGATCTATTGTCCAAAGATCAATGGTTTCAGGAGCAATCATTGGTTTCTGAATATCGAGATTCACTAGGATTATGTCTGGGAATTCGGAAGGCGATTTTGGCTCAAGACCGTAAGGCTGCAAATCAGCTTTTTGAACGTCTGCTTGTTCGTGCAAAAGGCTTCGAAGCTCGACGAAATCTAGCATCGAAGACGAGTTCCTATTCTCATTGGCTAAGGGCTTTAAATACCATGGATGTTTTGGTCGCAGAGTTCAAAGGAGCGTTAGCTGAGATGGAGGTTGGCGCAACACGTACAACGGCCATCAATTGGTATCAGTCAGCGGCAGATCGGCAAATTCGCGCAGAAAATCTTCTTCCTCCCTCCTTACCTTATCCTTTAGAGATCAGGCTGGGGAAATTCTATCTTTTCGAGGGGAAAAATGTCTTAGCAAGAAACGTCCTCGATCGGGTGAAAGAACGATGGCCAAATCATATCGGCGTGCTTCGGCTGGATCACGACTTGCTAAAGCTCGAGGGTCGAGCTCATGACCTAGAGGAGCGAGAGGCGCAAATTCGATTGCTGAAAGCAAAAGACTAAGAGTTTTCGATCTCCGCTCGGCTGATGCCACGGAGCCCAAGGACTCGCACAATGGTCTCTTCAATCAAATTGGCAGGGCAAGAGGCTCCCGCTGTGATGCCGATTGTTACTTCTTGATTGTGAAATTCAGAGAGGACATTGGGAGAAGACTCCTCCGATTGTTGGTGTAGATCAAAATGAACAACAGTCTCAATGGACTGGAGGCATGAAGCCTCTCTGATGAAATAAGTAGGAAGATTTTCCTGACCAATTTCAACGAGGTGAGTAGTGTTTGAGCTGTTGTATCCGCCAACCACGAGAAGAACATCCATGGGTTTGTTGAGCATGTCAAAAAGCGCATCTTGTCGCTCTTGAGTCGCACCGCAGATGGTATCAAAGACCTGAAAGGCAGCATCGCTTTGATCTCGATCAACAATCGCCCGTCGAATTCGTTTCTGAATTTCCTCGGTCTCGCTTTTCAACATGGTTGTCTGGTTCGCAACCCCAATGTGCTGAAGGTGGATTTCGGGATCAAAACCTTCGGAGATGGCTCGATCAAATTTTTCTAAAAACTCGTTTTTGTTGCCTCCATTTCGGATGAAGTCACAGACGTAATC
>JALRJZ010000294.1 GCA_023261045.1 Akkermansiaceae bacterium | reverse complement strand
AGAATTCTTTCGGGCGTTTATGCCTCTAACCCAAATCGGGCGTGTCTGCCCGGAGGCCACCGATGTCCACGGCATCACCGTTGCGCCCAACGGGCGCGTTTCACTTGGTTGGGCTTCGGCAAATTTTGACGAGACTGTCTTTGAAAACCCCCATGAAATCAAACTCGACCGGAAACCCAACCCCCACGTTTCCTTTGGCTTTGGCACCCATCTCTGCCTCGGTGCTCCCCACGCCCGCCTGATCATTCGGACTCTCCTGCAGACGTTAATTCAAAAGGTCAGTCGCATTCACCTTAAAGAGGCCATCCCAAACATCGAAAGAACACAGGGATACACGCGCCAAAATGGTTTTGACTCGCTCAAGATCTCAATGACAGCACTGGACGAAGATCCCTTCCAAAACTCCCAGAAAAGTAATTAAGGGATTCTAACAAAAAAGTCGTGGCGATCTCGCCCTGTTCATTTTGTAAAGATGCCTCTTGTGGTCTTCTTTCGTTTCTGATTTGCTAGGGATTAGGTCATGAAAAATACACACACACTTTTTTGTAGCCTTTCTGCTTCGGTGGCCTTCATTGCCGGTGTCAAAGGCGCTGAAATCACCTGGGAAGATTCGTTTACGATCACCGCGCCAGAGGACATTTCAAATCCTTTAGGTAGCTCCGTTCACGAGGCCCTTGATTTCAATAGCGGGGCTAATCCCGGCGAGGACCTCCAAGTTAATGGGATTGCTTTGACATCTTCTGGAGCAGCAGGAACGGGCAATATCACGACATCAATGGCAAGCGGACCCGCATTCGGGGCTGACTTTTTTGCAAACACTACCGGTGATACCGATCTTGATAATCTCTTAGACAGCCACTCTTGGCTCGGGGGAGCTCCTGCAGAAGTCACTGTTACGATTGAGAACCTCACACCGGGGACTCAGTATCAGGTTCAGCTGATCGGTGTTGCCGATGCGCGAGGCTGCTGCGCCGGGCGCACTTATGAGCCAGACGACGGACAGGGCAATTATACAACGGGTATTGCCATGGCAAGGGGGGATTACGCCTCCGTAATCGGAACCTTTACTGCCGATGCGGCGAGCCAAACCATCTTGTGGAGATCTCTCGGAAATACGGGCAACAACGACCCAGGATTCTCTGGGCTGATCGTTCTCGAAGTGGGCGAAGCCACCGACGATGATGGCGATGGGTTGATCAATGAATTTGAAATTGCCAATGGACTGAACCCTAACAACAACGATTCGGATGGGGATCTCGTTCTTGATGCAGATGAAAATGAGGACGGCGATGGACTAACCAACCTTGAAGAACAAGCTGCGGGAACCAATCCTAACGAGGCTGATACCGACGACGATGGGGTCAACGACGACATCGAGTTACAGGATAATACCAATCCACGAATTGCTGACTCAGATAGCGATGGGCTCAATGATGGTGACGAAAAAACCGCCAACTCAGATCCTCGCAATCCCGATTCCGATGGCGATGGGCTCTCAGATGGAGAAGAAGTCAATACCCACCAAACGAGTCCGATCCTAGCAGACACCGATGCAGACGGTTTTGACGATCCCATTGAGCTGGATCGGGGCACCAACCCAAATGACAACAGTAGCTTTCCTGATTTTGGAGAGCAAATCCCTCTCATCACAGGCATCGCAGCTCAAAGCTCACAATTGGGAGGTTTTACTGCTGAAAATGCTCTCGATGACGTCGAGAATTTTACGCATACCTTAAGCTCCGATCTCAACCCAACCTGGCAAGTTTTACTTCCAGAGAGCTACAGCTTTGGAGTCATTGAAGTCTTTAACCGCGTCAATTGCTGCGGCAGTCGCCTCCGTGACATTACCGTCGAGATTGTTGATTTTAATGGCGACGTCTACACCGACTTCACCGGTGGAACGGTGGTCTTCTCCTCGGAGTTGCTCAATCCCGAAAATGAGCTGGGCACACCACTGAGCATCCTTGTCGATGCGCAGGGAGCCTCTGGAAACATGATTCGGGTCAAGCGCACCCCAGACGAGGATCTTTCTGGCAGTGGTGGGGCTGGAAATGCCGATGAGGGATTTGTCCTTTCTCTCGATAAGGTGACTGCTGAAGGTGGCGTGGGTGGCGGAGCTCCCCTCGCGATCACCAACATTACCTATGATGGTGAAGAATTAGTGACTCTCACTTGGAATTCACGACCAGGCAAAAGCTACACCGTTCAATCCAATACCGACCTTGGCGACTTTTGGGAAGACCTCGAGGATTCCATTCCTGCTGCTGACGGAGATGCGCTCGAGACAACTGGAAGCTTTTTAATTCCAGCATCTGCTGCGCGATTCTTCCGAGTCCTCGAAGAGTGATGACACACTCAGACTCTGGTTTGACCTTTCGCATCAGCCCTCGTTCTCCGAGGGCTGATTTTTTAGAATTGTTGAGGAATAATCCGCAAACAAACGTTATCTTTCCTTGAACCCACCAGCTCTCGGCTTCCGAGGGCTGGTTCCTTGACCTATAATCCCCACTCCCTATGAGCTTCACCCTTCGTTATTTAACCCTCAGTGGTGCCATGGCAACCGTTGCCACCGCCGCCCCGATCACGTGGCAACAGCCCTTTAACATCACTTCAGATGCAGATATCGACACCTCGGGAACTCATGTGACCGCCGTAAACAATGTGGGTAGTGGAGGGGACGTTTCGGTCACGATCGGCGATGAGACAATCATCTTTAACCCACAGCAGATTTCCCCAAGTGTCGCGAGTGGAACGTTTTTTACCGGAGGCGGCGGAGACACCGGTAATGCTGGGCTCAATACCGTGCTCAACAGTCACGGTTGGTCGGGAAATCAGTGGTCTTTCCAAGTCTCGGGACTGACGAGTGGTGCCAATTATCAAATCCAATTAATTGGTGGTGGCGATACCCGTGGGTGTTGTGCTTCGAGAAATCAGCGAGGAGGAGATGATGAATCCCCAGAGAATCTCTCTGGAGACTTTTCTCGCAGTGGAGTGGGCTCTGTCGTCGGAACCTTCACCGCCTCTGGAACCACGCAAACGATCAATGTTTTACCAG
>JALRJZ010000293.1 GCA_023261045.1 Akkermansiaceae bacterium | reverse complement strand
ACCTCACTGAGCACCTTGATGAAACCTTCCGCGATTCGCTGGTCAACCAAAACAAAATCAGGAGCAAAGCAAGTTTGCCCAGCATTCAAAAACTTACCAGCAATTAGCCTACGGGCTGCCTTGTAAAGATCCACTCGTTCATCGACAATACACGGACACTTTCCACCCAATTCAAGAAGACATGGCGTTAAAGAGTGCGCAGCAGCCACCGCAACCTCTCTCCCAACTTGCGTGCTCCCTGTAAAAAAAATAAAATCAAAGTCTTGCTCGAGGAGTCTTTTTGAAAGCTCCACTCCTCCCCTCACCACACGCACACCACGTCCCTGAAAAACCTCTTCAAGAATTTGGGACAAGACCACCTCGATGGCTGGCGCCATTTCTGAGGGCTTCAAAATGACACAATTACCGCCAGCAATTGCTGCCACGATGGGGCTCAAAGACAATTGCAGAGGGTAATTCCAGGGAGCCACCACGAGGACAAGACCAAAGGGATGACGCTCAATCCAACTTTGAGAAGGCTGAAAATAAATGGGTGAAACCACTTTCTTTGGTTTCAACCACGATTTCATTCCCCTTCTAACAAACCGAATCTCTTGTAACAAAAAATGGTATTCAGTTAGAAAAGCTTCCATTTCCGGTTTACCCAAATCCTTTGCAAGGGCCCTGAGAATCTTTTGCTGATACCTCACCAGAACTTCTTCAAGACGCTTCAGTGCTTGGCGGCGCCAAATCAAACTTTGCGTTTCTCCAGACTGGAAAAACGCTCGCTGATCATTCACAATCTCTCTCAAGCTCGATTCATTCACTTGCTAAATCTAAATCCAGCCTGAACATTCACAAGGTCGGAGTCCTAATAATAAGACAATCAATGAAATCAAAAAAGGTAGGAATCATCGGAGCCGGCTTAGGCGGACTCTCAGCGGCAATTTCTCTTCGCGCCGCAGGCTACGAAGTCGAAGTCTTTGAAAAAAATGAGCGTATCGGAGGCAAACTCAACGTGAAGCAACAAGATGGATTCACTTTTGATTTAGGACCCTCGATTTTCACCCTTCCTCAGTTTTTTGAATCTCTTTTCGAGCGAGCAGGCAAAAAAATGTCTGACTACGTTGAGCTGGAGTCTGTCACCCCTCATTGGAGAAACTTCTTCGAAAACAAGCCTACCATTGATCTTTATCAAGAAGATCAACAAATGCGCGCCGAACTTGAAAAGCTCCCAGGTGATCCAAATCTCCACTGGCAAGAGCTCCAAAGCTTTCTCGCCTACGCGCGAACGCAATACGAGATTGTCGACAATGGCTATTTCGCCCAAGGTATCGACAACCTCTGGGAGTTTCTTAAGCACTACAAGTTTCGTTTGTTCGGAAACAAAATTGATTACCGAAATACGATGGCAGGATCCATCGGCAACCACTTAAGCGACCCTCAACTGAGGCTTATTTTTGAATACTTCATCAAATATGTGGGGTCATCTGCTCTCGACTCTCCGGGCTACATGAATCTGATGCCCATCATTCAATTTGATTATGGCTTATGGTATGTCAAAGGAGGAATGTACAATCTCGCCGTTGGGTTAGGAAAACTCATGGATGAGTTAGGCATCACGATTCATTTAAATGCGGACGTTGAGGCGATCGAAAAATCGGGAAAAACCGTGACTGGAATTCGCCTTGCTAATGGCACAGTCCACCCTTCCGATATCATTGTCAGTAACATGGAAGTCATTCCAGCTTACAAGAAACTTCTCGCAGAGCCTCCTTCATTGCTCAAAAAACTTGAAAGGTTTGCTCCCGCTTGCTCAGGGATCGTTCTTCATATCGGTACAAATCGACTCTTCCCGCAGCTTGCACATCACAATTTCTTTTACTCAGAAAATCAGCATAAACACTTTGAAACAGTGTTTCATAAGAAAGAACTTCCGGAAGACCCAACCCTCTATGTGGTCGCACCAACAAGAACGGACCCAGAGAAAGCCCCTCAGGGATATGATAACATTAAAATCCTCCCTCATATTCCACCACTACAAAATCAGCGTGATCTTACTCATCAGGACTATCTTGAGCTCAAAGAACGTTGTATCGACAAGATGGAACGTTGTGGTCTTGAGGGACTGCGCGAATCGATTATCACCGAGGATTTCCTGACTCCTATCGATATTGAAAAAATGTATCGCTCCAACCAAGGGTCGATCTATGGAGTTGTTACCGACTGGAAGAAAAACTACGGGTTTAAGGCCCCCAAAACATCGGGCAAATACCGTAATCTTTACTTCACAGGAGGAAGCACGAATCCCGGAGGCGGCATGCCGATGGTCATGCTCTCCGGGCAGAATTGCGCTGACCGAATTATCAAGCGCCACCCCCTTTCATGATTCCATGAGCGACCTGCTCTTGATCCTCCCCCTGTCTTCAATCGCTTGCGCAGCGACTCTTTGGGCCATCTTGGGAAAGCCTCGTTTCTTAAAAAAAACTTCCGCGAGGGAAAATCAAGAAACTGACCTCTCTATTTCCGTGATTATTCCGGCACGGGATGAAGAAGAGAACATTCAACATTTACTCAAAAGTCTCCACAACCAACTTGCTCAGCCCTTGGACATCATTGTGGTTAACGATGGTTCCCAAGACCAAACAGCTCAAGTCGCAGCTCACTTAGGAGCAAATGTCATTAACGCAGAAGAGCTTCCGCCAGGATGGAAAGGCAAATCGTGGGCCTGCCATCAAGGGGCTCAGCACGCTCGGGGAGAGTGGCTCCTTTTTCTAGATGCCGATCTTCTCCTTGAAAAAGAGGCCCTTTCATCACTCCTTGAGCTCAACGACACTAAGACAACTGCTTTTTCGATCTACCCCTATCACTCTATCGACAAGTCCTATGAAGAGTTTTCCTCTTTTTTTAATGTCCTGATGTTAGCTGGAAGCAATGCATACTCACCTTTGAGAAAAAGTAAGCCTCTTCTATTCGGGCAGTGTCTCTTTGTTAGAAAAAACCACTACTTTAAGATTGGAACCCACGAATCTATCAAAGATGAGATTCTGGAGAACTTTCAGCTGAGTAAGCAATTTGAGAACCATGGC
>JALRJZ010000292.1 GCA_023261045.1 Akkermansiaceae bacterium | reverse complement strand
CTTTCTTGTGAGAGTTTTTGACGATTGCTTTTTGATTTCGTATTCGAAGCAGCTCAAGGCGACGTCCCCCAAAGATAAAGACCCCTCCTTGAGGAATTTTACAAATAAAGGACTCCTCGACACTACCGAGATTGGCACCTCCTTGATACGCGAGAGTGATCTGGGGGTGGCTCACAATCGTGCCAATACTGAGACGGTGAGTTTGAATGAGCCTGCGATCTTGAATAGTGAGTTTTCCTCCGAGATCGATTGCCTTGCGGTATGCGGGGTAGCTTGCGAGTGCCTTTCCCCCTATGGTGATAAATTCAATGGCCCACTGCCACTGGTCCTCGCTTAGATCTTGGTAGGCATAGGTGGAGGTGACCTCTTGATGGAGATTGTCGATGGATGTGGGCTCGCCAATACAGACGCTTACGAGATGTTGAACGAGCACATCGAGCGGTTTTTTGAGTGGGGTGCGTGCTTCGATTTCGTTGTTTTTGATAGCGTCACGAGCCGCCGCAAATTCAACGAGTTCAAAAGCATTACTCGGGACACAGTAGAGTTTGGAGGTTTTGCCAGGTTGGTGCCCAGAGCGGCCTGCTCGTTGCATCAAGCGTGCGATCCCCTTTGGACTTCCGATTTGAATTACTTGAGTCACAGGAGAGAAGTCGACTCCTAGATCAAGGGACGAGGTGCAGACGACACAGCGGATGGATCCCTCTCGCAGTCTTTGCTCCACCTCATTTCTTTGGGCGCTGTCTAGCGATCCGTGATGCATCGCCAATTGCCCGCTCCACTCTGGTCGGTAGGAGAGGAGTTCTTGAAACCAGATTTCGGTCTGTGAACGGGTGTTGGTAAAAAGCAGAGTGGTTGGCTCTCTTTCGATTTGAGAAGTAACTTGTTTGATGAGTTGAGTGCCAACGTGGCCCGACCATGGGAAGCGCTCGATGACTTTGGGAAGAAGAGTTTTGAGGTGTACCTTTTTGGCCTGAGCCCCTGAGATGGTTCGACCTTGATGGGCGCCTTGACCGAGGAGGACATCCTTTGCTTCTTCGGTATTTCCCAAGGTTGCCGAAAGACCCCAGATTCTCAAACTTGGAAACCAATTTTTGAGTCTGGCTAAGCAGAGCTCTGTTTGAACTCCTCGTTTGGTTCCGATTAATTCGTGCCACTCGTCAACAATCACCGTGGTGAGTCCGTCGAGGTTTTTGCGAAAGTTGTCGTGGGTAAGCAAAAGAGAGAGACTTTCAGGAGTCGTGATGAGGCAGAAAGGGAGTTTTTTACGAAGCTTTGCCTTTTGATAGCTGGAGCTATCCCCGGTGCGAAGCGCGACCTCCAGCGGAAGGTCCAGGTCTTGCAGGGGTTCCTCGAGGGATTTCTTGGTATCAAGCGCAAGGGCTCTCAATGGGGTGATCCATAAAACCCGGCAGCCGTTGAGTTGATTCTCTTCGAGAGCTTCGGCAACTGGGCCGAGCCAGACTGCGAGAGTCTTGCCGAGGCCAGTCGAAGCATGAATGAGTCCGGAGTGACCGTCGCGGTATGCTCTCCAAGTTTCTTTCTGGAAGGGAAAGGGGCGCCAACCTCGTTTCTTAAAAATAAGCTCAATCGGAGAGGGCGTTGGCATGTTAGAGTGTTAGTGCAAGATTGATTTTTGAAAATAGATAGAAATGAGTTTCGCATTGAGAGATTAGTGATCTTGTTAGGCAGTGATTGAAGTGGTTTACAGAGGGGGGGTCTATTTGCCTGAGCTTGATCTTTGGCTTGATCCTCATGGTGCTCGAGACCGGGCGTTTGTTTCCCACGCTCATTTTGATCACTACGGGGCGCACGGAACGTTTGTTTGTAGCTCAGAAACGGGTGTCCTAGCACATCAACGCTTTCGAGTCTCAAAGTCTCGTATTGAGGCGCACGCTCTTCGTGAACCCTGGCAAGAGGGGGGCTTTGAGATTCGTCTCTTGCCGGCAGGGCATATTTTTGGGTCTACCATGATTCATCTTACTCGTTTGTGTGATGGGGCCACTCTTCTCTACACCGGAGATTTTAAGACTCGAAGAGGTCTGACTGCTGAAGCGGTCGAGTTTTTCCCCGCCGATCTATTGATCACAGAGACAACCTTCGGTTTGGAAAAATACGTCTTCCCCAAAGAGCGAGAGATTCATGAGTCGATTCTTCGTTTTGTGCGCTCTTCGATTGAGGATGGTGATGTCCCAGTTCTCTTTGGCTATTCACTCGGAAAGGCACAAGAGGTGATTTCGTTGATTGATCGCTCTGGGATTCCGGTGGTGCAGCACCCCACTGTTGCATCAATGAGCCAAGCCTGTCGTGATGCGGGCCTTGCCCTCGCTGAGCCGATTGTTTTTGAGAAAGAAGTGCCGCCCGGAGCTGTGCTGGTTTGCCCTCCCAATGCCGTTCGCTCACGTGCCATTCGCAATCTCAAAAACAAGCGAACCGCGATGCTGACGGGGTGGGCGCTCAACCCAGGAGCACGCTATCGCTATCTCACTGATGAGGTCTTTGCTCTCTCTGATCACGCAGATTTCCCAGGCTTGCTAGAGGCAGTGCAAAAAGTTGACCCCAAGCGCGTGTTAACCCTGCATGGAGCGGCCAAAGAGTTTGCCAGTTTTTTGCGATCACGGGGGGTTGAGGCATGGTCAGTTTTTGGGGATGATCAACTTGAGTTTGCTCTCTTACCTACGCAGAGGACAGAGAAGCCGCAGGATTCCTATCGCCCTGATTGTGAGCTGCAGGAGCTTTCAAACTTGCTTGTTGAACTCGAGGGCAATGCCTCTCGACTCAAGAAGACCGAATTACTGCAAGGCTATTTGGCTTCCTTGGGTGAGAAAGAAATCAAAATTGTATCAAACTGGTTTGATGGGAAAGCTCTCGGAAGGACTGTGAAGCAAGACCGCTTGCATGTCGGGCCGGCAGTGGTTCGGCAAGCTCTCCTGAATGCAACGGGGCTACCCTTAGCCCGCTACCGCGAGATTTCAGCAACGCAAAATGACATTGCCCGAACCACGCGCCTGCTTCTCGAACAATCGCCATCCCAAGCAAAGCCTTGGTCGATTCTTGAGTTGTTTGATCTTTTGTTGGGGTTGGCTGCCA
>JALRJZ010000291.1 GCA_023261045.1 Akkermansiaceae bacterium | reverse complement strand
TTAATGGAGAGGAAAACTAAGGCGATAAAGCTGACCCAAACGAGGTAGCGGAATCTTAAGCAGATTTTTAGAAATGGAGTGTAAAACCGTTGGATGAAATCTTCGAGACCATTGGCGATTTTTGCCTGAAGCTTCAGAAGTAGCCACTTTTTAGGTTGATCTGATTTCGGTTTCAGGAGGGCTAAATGACATGGTAGAACGAGCTTAGATTGAAGCAGCGAGAAAAATAATACCGGAATCACAACGAGCGGAATGTTGGGCCATATCTTTCCACTGACACCACTCAATCCAAGCATCGGAGTGAAAGCAGCCATCGTTGTTAACACGCCGAAAATGACGACCACGCCAACTTCGTGAGTGCCTCGCCAACTCGCTTCTCTTGGATGCTCCCCATTTTGAATGCGGGTGTAGACGTTTTCACCAACAACGATGGCATCATCGACGACAATTCCCAAAACTAAGATGAAGGCAAATGCCGAAATCATGTTAATCGAAATTCCCAAATGAGGCATCAACCAGATTCCCCCTGCAAAAGAAACAGGAATCCCGATTGCGACGAGCGCAGCAAGGCTTGGTCTCAGAAAGAGGGTCAAGACCACAAGGACGAGAATGAGACCAACTGAGATATTGGACATCAATAGTTCAAGGCGAGCTTCAAGGATATCGCTCTGATCATTCCAAACTGAAATATCGACTCCCTGAGCTCGCGGGAATTGCTCAATAAACTCCTTTGCGGTTCTTGCCACGGACAAAGTGTCTTGCTCCCCTACTCTAAAGACATGGAGGATGACAGCTTCTTCCCCGTTAAAGGTTGATTGAAGTTCTGAGTCTTCAAAACCATCAGAGATTCGCCCGATCTGATGTAATTTGAGCTTTGATCCATCCGGGAGGGTTTTGACGATGATGTCTTTAAAATCCTCCCCATGATACTTTTTGCCGACTGCTCTAAACACGATCTCTCCTGAGTCGGTTTTGATGGAACCACTCGGGAGATCGATTGATGAATTCCGGACTACCGAGGCAACCTGGCTCAGCGTTAAGGAGTAGGCGCGCAACTTCTCTTCTGGAATTTCAATTGAAATCTCATAGGGGCGAACGGATGCGAGCTCGACCTTTTTGATCGTTGTCTCACCCTTGAGCTTTTTTTGAATCTCTCGAGAAGGATCTCTTAAAAACGCTTGAAGGGCTTCCTTTCCTGGCTTTGGGGAGGAGGGCTGGTAGTTTAAGAGTCCATCGCGAACCTTTTCTGCATACTCGCGAAGCCCCCTTTCATCGGTGTCAGCTGTGATCGCTAGACTGAGGATTTGGCGATTGACCACTAGCTCTTCAAAAACTGGCTTTTCGGCATTCTCAGCAAAGTTATCAATTGCATCGACCTTTGCCTGGACGTCACTCATGACATCTCGCGTGTTGTAGCCCGTCTCGACTTCAACGGTGATCCCTGCCGCATTGCGACTTGCCGTTGAGGTCACTCTTTTGACCCCATCAACATCTGAAATCGCTTCTTCTATGGGGATGATCACCCCATTAGTAACTTCTTCTGGTGTGGCGTTTGGGTAGGGCACATTAATGATGACCGCATCGAAAGCTGTCTCTGGGAAAACTTCTTTTCGAAGCTGAAACCAGGTTACGAATCCAATGAGTAAAACAGCTAACATCACGAAATTCCCAGCAACGTGATTGCCGCTAAACCATTTAATGATTTTTTGCATAACGTGATTAAATGAGGGGCCTAACCTTTAGTGCTCTTCGCCTTGACCAAGCTCATCCCCTCTCTCGGGATCTCAAGTCGAGTGACGATGATAAGGTCTTTGCCCTGAAGGCCCTCCGAGGCGAAGACCGCATCTTGTCCGCTGTAGACAATTTGCAGCTTTCTAAACTCGAGCTTATTTTCGCGGTTTAAAACCGTTACCTGGTTCCCTCTTCTGAGTGCCGAGCGAGGAACCTTGATAACGCTCTTAAGGGTTTTCCCTTCAAATTGCGCCTTCACAAATAACCCGGGAGGCGGGAGTTGAAACTCTTTGGTAATGAGAGGATCTCCGCTGATCTGCACCACAATGTTTGTCGATAAAGTTGATCGGTCAATTTCACCCTCATTCCATAAGATCTTTGCTGGCCAATGGTAATTAACTCCTGCGATCTCTGCGTATAACTGAACCTGCGCCTGAGGTTGAATGTAACTGGAATCATCGACGGAAAGCGGAAGTCTTACTAAAAGCTCCTTGGGGTCATAGATGACGGCAATCGGAGTTCCTGGCGAGACCGTCGCTCCAAGGTTAAGGCTCACTTTTTTTAGGCGACAAGAAAATGGTGCTCGGATAGTGGTTCTCTCTAAATCTTTGAGGGCTTTCTCCAGAAGATCCTCGGTTGCAGTGAGATGAGCTTGAGCACTCTTGAGATGAGGGGTTCTCAAGATCATGTCGCTCGGCTCCTTCTCAGGGGAAATTTTGAGCCAGTCTCTTTTTGACTGCTCACTTCTCGCTTGTTCTAGCTTGAGAGCAAGTTCGGCGTTCGCGACTGCGGAACGTGCTTGGCTGACAGCGGTTTCGTAATTAAGAGGATCAATTCTCGCGATCACCTCACCTTTTTGGTAAAGAGCACCCCCGTTGAACTTTTCTGAAATCTCAACGATCCTACCCGTAACTTCGGCGGAAAGAACGGTTTCGACTTTTGTCGTGACGACACCTTCGCTGCTCAGTGGATAAGCAAGATCCATCACTTGAGCTTCGACAACCTCCACAGCGGGTATTGCTGTTTCAAAGGTTTTTTTTAGTGCCTCTGGTTTGAGTTTTTCGAGAAAATGTGAAATGCCTAGCGTGGCTCCAACGATAACGGCTACACCAAGGAAAGTGACAACAGGGAGTTTCATGAACTTTTTATTTGGAGAGTGTAAAATCGCCCCCGAGAGCGAGATGAAGAGTGATTCGATTGTCTAATCGCAGGCGATTTAATGTAGCGAGTTGCGATGCGAGTTGGATCTGCTTTGACTGCGATGTAATCAGGGTAAGAGCATCGCCAGTCCCTGCTGAATATTCTTCAGTTGCTGACTCAGTCGCACTCTTGGCGAGTTTCAACGCTTCCTTGAGAGATTTCTCTC
>JALRJZ010000290.1:2846-3099 GCA_023261045.1 Akkermansiaceae bacterium | reverse complement strand
AAATACTTTCGTGGGGGTTAGTCGGTTCGGGGGGAGTGGTGTTTTGCTTTTCGATGGGAATGTGTGGGATGGAGAAGAGGTCTCCATGAATCGCGCCTGGCGCGGTCCATTGATAAACTCCGCATTACATATATTGTAAGAAGTTAGTCATGAGGGTTGGGGTTAGGTTTGGGAAGTTGGTTAAGACTTCTATGGCACATGGTCGGTCGTTTGAGGGCCTCGCAAGAGCTGTTCCGTTTAGATTATTGAATCG
>JALRJZ010000290.1:0-2836 GCA_023261045.1 Akkermansiaceae bacterium | reverse complement strand
ACAAGTTCTGCCTGTGTCTGAGGTGCTTGCAGAATCGATCGATCGGACTGTTGAAGCAGTTCATTCTCGTGACGTTCATTTGGTCAACGAGCTCTGTAAGGAGCTGCATTACGCTGATCTGGCTAAGCTGTATGCGAATTCAAATGAGGATGAGCGTAGTTTTTTGATCGAAGCGCTTGGAGTTGACCTTTTTAAAGAAATCCTCGCGGAGTTGCCTGGCACCCTTGTTGAGATCACTCTGGATCAATTTGATCGGTCAGATCTCAAAGAGATCCTTGGTTCGCTTCCTGATGATGACCGAGTGGACATTCTACAGGATGTAAGTGACACCAAGAGACAGGATTATTTGAGTCTTCTTGATAAAGAGACTCAGGAGGACACGCGAACACTCTTACGCTATGGCGAAGAGACCGCTGGCGGTCGAATGACGACTCAGTTCGGTAAAATCCGAGCGTATATGAGTGTGAAGCAAGCGATTGACCATTTACGTAGTGACTTAGAGTCAACTGAGACCTTGGCGCGCATTTATGTAGTCGATGATGACGATCGTCTGATTGGCAAGATTAGGCTGAGGGATTTGGCCTTTAATGTTTGGAATACGCCAATTCGCGACGTTTTGATTCCTGAAGAAAACACGGTGTTAGCGAGTGCGGATCAAGAGGAAGCGGCAAATATGTTGGCCAAGTATGACATGGTCCTTTTGCCCGTCGTCGATGAATCAAATCGTCTTCTTGGAGTCATTACATCTGATGATGCAATTGAGATTCTAGAAGAAGAATCAACTGAGGATATTGAAAAATCAGCGGGTATTGCGGGCGAGCAATCAGAAGAAACTTATCTCAACACCTCAATTCGCTCCCATTTTAGACGTCGTTGCGGTTGGCTCGTGGTCTTGGCTTTTCTAGCGATTTTATCTGGGTTTGTGATGATGCGCTTTGAGAATACTCTTACTGAGATTTATCTCTTATCGTTGTTTCTCCCAATGGTCGTTGCTGCCGGAGGAAATTCTGGTGGGCAGGCTTCAACAATGGTGATTCGAGCAATGGCTCTCGGAGAGCTCAATCTTGAGGATGCTCGGCGAGTGGCCCTCAAAGAGCTGCAACTTGGTTTCTTTTTGGGGCTTTTGCTGGCGGTATCGATTGGGATTTTTGCTATTTTTGCCCCTCCCGCTCTCCAGTTTGAGTTGCCCCGGGGGGTTAACTTCACACAATTCGGGATTACCGTTGCGATTGCCCTTGGCTTGCAAGTTCTTACGTCGACCTTAATTGGTGCGCTTTTGCCCATTGCAGCAAGGGCTGTGAAGATTGATCCGGCTGTGATTGCGGCTCCAGCGATTACCACAATCGTTGATGTTTCAGGAATGGTGATTTATTTTACGGTCGCGCACAGTATTCTAAGTCTATGAGATTAACAAACTACCTCCTCTCTCTTTTTGCTGCACCCCTCATGTTCGCTCATGAAGGTCATTCACACAATGCAGCAACGACTCAAATGACAGCGGCAGCCCAGGCTTTTTTGGCTAGTCTTGAAGATGCCGAAAAGAAGGTTGCGAGCTTTGATTTCACAGATGCTGAGCGCGAAAATTGGCATTTTATCCCCATGAATGACCGCAAAGGTCTTCGTCTGGATGCCATGAGACCCCATCAACGGCACCTTGCCTTTGGGCTCTTGGCGACTGGGTTGAGCCAAAAGGGCTTTATGACCGCGAGCCAAATCATGAGTCTCGAGCAGATTTTGCAAGATCGTGGTGAAAGCGCGGAAGTCAGAAATCCAGAAAAATATCACGTCTCCATTTTTGGTGTTCCTTCACAAACAGATGTTTGGGGCTGGCGTTTTGAGGGGCATCATATTTCGCTGAATTTCTCTTTGCTCGGTGATCAGATCATCGGGCTGCCCGCTTTTTTTGGAACAAACCCTGCCGAGTTAAGGAAAGGTCCTCTGAAGGGAATGCGTCCGCTAGGAGAGATCGAGGATGCTGCTCGCAGTCTTGCTGAAAAACTCATTGAAGGTGGAAGTTCCCCGGTCTTTAGCAATCAAGCCCCTAAGGAAATCTTAACTGCTCAGGATCGAGTTGCTCTTGCTCAGGAGATTCAAGGAGTTGCTTCGAGTCAGATGACTGGTGAAAACCTTAAAAGTCTTCTTGGAATCATCTATCTGGTTGCGGACTTTCAGCGCAGAGAAGTCTCAAATGAAAACCTTCATTTAATTAGCATTACTCAACGCAAAAAACTTCATTTTGCGTGGGGAGGCTCCTTGAAGAAAGGTGAAGGTCATTATTTTCGAATTCAGGGCACAAACTTCATAATTGAATATGCAAACACGCAGAATGATGCAAATCATGCTCATCTTGTTTGGCGCGATCTTGAAAATGATTTTGCTCGGGATTCTCTAAAGGAGCATTACAAAGCTGGACACTAGTGGACACCAGGATTGGAACGCTCTTTTTAAGAGGTAAATAGATCATGCTGACTGGAAGGGGTGCGTAGCGAAGTCATCGCGGTGCGTGCTCATGCTTGGTTACCTTTACATACCCTCGGTTGCAAATCTCCCCTTCTCTCCTAAAAACTCCCCTTCTCTCCTAAAAAGATTCGATTAGGATTTGCCGAATTTCCGTTCGAGTTCTTGATGCGAGATCTGAATGAGAGTTGGGCGTCCACTCGGAACACAGTAAGGCAACTCACACTGGAAAAGTTTTTCTAAAAGCTGGGAAGTTTGGGAATAATTCCAAGGAATTTGATGAGCACTTCCTTTTGCGATTTTTGCAGCGAAAGCTTCTATGGTGAGCTTTTGGAGTCTTCCGCCTTGATGTTGATCGATGATCAAATCAATCAGTTCA
>JALRJZ010000028.1 GCA_023261045.1 Akkermansiaceae bacterium | reverse complement strand
AATGCGAATGTTGCTCAGTTGGAAGACGATCTTCAGCAGCTCGAGGCTCAGAATTCTCAACTCCGTGACCAGAAGCAATCAACTGCGGATCGTTCTGCAGCACTTTCTAAAGAGTTGAGTGATCGCAACTCCGGTCGTTCGCGTCCCGATCTCGATACCACAGTAGTCAGTGTTTCTTCTTCGTTGGGATTCGTCACTGTTGCCGGTGGGGACAATGCAGGCGTTGTTTCTGGTTCGACTCTTGAGGTCAAACGTGGAGGCGAGACAATCGCTAAGCTCAAGGTCACAGGCGTTTCTGCAAACAGCGCCACGGCTGATATCATCGCGAGCTCGGTAGCTGCTGGTGAGACAATCGCTGCTGGCGACCGAGTCGTTGCCGCAGCAGAAGCAGCCAACTAATAAGATTTCATTACACACACCCTATTAACTTCGAACCAATCACACTATGAAACCACTTTTCTACGTCCTCGCAGTTGTCGCAACTGGCGCCTCGGGATACTTCGGCTGGGAAGTCAATAAGAAGCACGAGCAAAAGATCGTCGAGCGAGACGAGCTTGTTGCGCGCAATCAGAATCTCAGCAAGGACATTACAGACCAAGAAGTTAAGAAAGCGGCCTCTGAAGAGGCTCTTAAGACGGCTCAAGGTGAGCGTGCTCTTGCCGAGCAGGGCTTGAAAGCAGCGGAAGCGAAGTTTGGTGAATTTGAGCGCACTCGCGACGAAGTTGTTGGCCTCTTAGAGGAGCAAGTTGCCGAAGAAGAAAAAGTGAAGGCTGTCGTTGGAGAGTTCCAGAAGCTTTTCCCCAATACCGAATTGGATGACGTTCCCGGGATCTATGATGGTTTGGTCGACAAGCAGAAAAAGCTCACTGCCGAGGTTGAGACCCAATCAGATGTGAAGAGCCGTCTTGAGTCAGACGTTGCCAAGAACGAATCTGAGATTAAGCGAATTGGTGATAAGATCACCGAGAGTAAGGAACGCGTTGCGCGCAATACGTTCCAGGCCACTGTCACCGCAGTTGATTCAGATTGGGATATGGTTTCTATCGGTGCAGGCGAAAGCTCAGGTCTTTCAATCGAATCGCGTCTTCTTGTGATGCGTGGCGGCCTCTTGCTTGGAAAATTAGATGTGACCAAAGTTGAGGCAAATTCAGCCATCGCCGACATCGTTCCTAGTTCGCTTCGCCCAGGAGTTGTTCTTCAGCGTGGTGATCAGGTCATCCTCGAAAAGACGAGCGCGAACTAAGGCTTATAGCTTTTGCAAGTT
The DNA here is from genome assembly GCA_023261045.1 of Akkermansiaceae bacterium. GTDB lineage: Bacteria > Verrucomicrobiota > Verrucomicrobiia > Verrucomicrobiales > Akkermansiaceae > SW10. The sequence goes on along the minus strand of JALRJZ010000028.1, from coordinate 17,232 downwards.
ACTCAGAAGGCGACCATGATCGGTCGCCTTTTTTGTTTAGTCAAAATGGGGGTGATGGAGAAAGGAGCCTTTCTCTTTTCCTCCATTATTGAGAAGTTTCGCGTGATTTCCTACTGCTTTGGTGGAGTTAGCTTTGAGAGACTTGTGGTGAATTGGAGATGTTTTGGGGACTTTCCACTCTCTGTAATACAACGATAGCGGACAGTGGGGTCATTGATCGAAAAATCAAAATCTAACATGCCGAAGAAATTGCCTTTATTGTATGAAAAGAGAGCGTGTGGATTTGCTGGGTGAGTATGGATGTTGGTGATTTTCGCCGTTTCGAATTCATAGAGTGGGTAACCAACATCGAAACCAAGACGGAACATTTCATGCCGATGTCGATCTCCAGAGAGAAGAAAAACCCCCGAAATCTTTTGATCTCGAATCATCGAAAAGATTTCATCTCGATCTTTCTGGTATCCCCACCACGAGTCTCGTCCACCTTTGTCGGCATGCTCAGTCCATAAGGTGCCGGAGCATAAGACCTTAAAAGTTGATTTTGAAGTAGAGAGCGTCCGTAAAAGCCACGCTTGTTGGTCGGGTCCAAGCATACTGACTCCCTGATCTCGGTAGTATCTCCCATCAGTCATGATGAAGTGAACGTCTCCAAGCGTGAAATCATAGAAGCATCCGGGGAGCTTCTCACCTCCTGCATACGGAGGGTTGTTCCAGTTTTGTGAAAACACGTTAAAGTTTTTTTGTTTCCAGCTTGGTTTGGTGATCTTTGGGCCTCCAGCACTATCGTCTTTACCAAAATCATGATCATCCCAAATCGAGTAGATCCCGGTAGACGCTGTCATCACTCGGTAAGACGGATGAAATTGTCTTCGGTAATAGTGAACTCTTTGCATCTGTTGATCCTCAGGTTGATCAATATAGACGTTGTCGCCGAGAGTTAGGTAGGCAATGGGATTTTGTTTTGCAACGATCTCCCAAATCGACTCCCTCTCTGGGACAAAACGAGAGCAAGCTCCAAATGCGATGGAAAATTTTTCTCGGGTTTGCGCAGGTGGTGGAGTGGTAAAAGTCAGTTGTTTGGGTGTTGGAGAGGCAGGTTGACCATCGACCAGGATTTGGTAGTGATGTTCGCTAAATGGTCGGAGGCCTGTGAGAGTCAGGGTGCCGGTCAGGTCGGTTTTGAACGTTGTTTTGATCGGCCCAAAGCTTTTATCTCCTACACGAATTGACACCGAGGCAGGGCGAGCTGTACGAAACCACACAGCTGCACTTGTCGGTGTGAGTTGGCCAAGAGTCGGCCCTCCTAAGAGAGTGATTTGATGTTTTTTAAGGAGGTTTTGGTATGCTGGATGAGTCGCTAATTCTTGGAGACAGGTTGATGAATCCTTCGAATGATAGATTTCTTCAACCCAAAACGGTTCAATTTCCCCAAGAATTGGAAAGTCAGCGGGAGTTAAGAGAAGTGGTTTGGCGATGCCAAGGGTTGGAAGTAAGAGCAGGAAAAAGAGCTTCATTAAGGTCGTAATACTACGCAAAGACTCTCAGCAAGCCAGAGAATACCACTCGATCATTAATCTCTTAATGATGAATGACCCGGAGTCGAAGGAATACTCGTTGGCTCGCAAGTGAGGAGCGGGTGAGTTGGATCTGCTGCACCTCCCCATCGTTTGAAATGATGGAGTAGGTGCCGCGCGCTGGAGACCATGATCCTTCTTCGAGAGATGTCGATTCTTCGACAATCATTGCGATATCGCTGGCATCGAGTGCTCGTTGATAGCTGAAAGTAGAACTCGAAGAGTTTGAACGAATTTGGGGAAGTAAGTGATTATCACTCAAGTTGGGATTACCACCTAAAGCACGTTCGAGTGAATTATTAAGCAGATCCCCATCTGGATTGGCGGAGTCAGCGGCAATACCAGTATTCTCTGGAGAGCCGAAGTGAGTGATTCGCCAGCGATCGCCAGGAGAGTTTGGAGTGTAGAGAAACTCAGAGGGGTCAAGGGCGCTCCCTGAAAAACGGATGTCATCGAGGTGGCCATAGAAACGATCGGTGTGACCTCCGGCCCAAAGACCGCGTGCAATGGACCAAACCCCGGCATCCCAATCGCCGCCGTCTCCTGCTCCGGTTGAAATTGCGGGGTTACTGCTTGATGAAAGATCGAGCGTTCCGAGCAAAGTGTAATTCTCCTGAGCATCGGTTAGATTTTTAAGATAGAGTTTGAGGGTGGCTCCATCGGAAGTGGCTGCCACCGCATGCCACTGCATGTCTTGAACAGTATTTGCCTCACTGGTGAGATTCCAGTTATTGCCGGCCCCATCCGTAAACATGAAGCGTAACGCTCCGTTTGGGATCAATCCAAAGTAGAGAGCGGCAAGGTTGATATCTCCTGCGAACGCTCCGTAGCTATCTCTCCCAATAAAAGTTTGGTAACCATTCGTGGCATCGTCAGGGCGGATTGTCGCTTCGATCGTCCACGAACGGGGGCTCCATGCCGTGAGAGCTGTGCCAATCGCTGATACAGCGGGGTAGGTTCCACCATTTTGGAGGCTGAGGCGATTCGTCACACCATTTTTTGGCGTTGTTGTCGCCCCTACAAGTGCACGATATCTCATCCAGTTTGCCCCCCATGCTGAAGCGTGATTGCCATTGCCAGACTGATCGAGAAGACTTCCATCGTATTGACCAGCGGACGTGGGAGAGTAGGGCACAGCCGAGTTGGCAGCTCCCTCCTCAAAGTTCCAGTAGGCCACGGTTCCACTCGCAACGACATCAATCAGGATTCGGGCTTCTGCCGTGGCGCCAGAGCGATCAGAAACACGTACTACGAGCTCGCCCGCATTGACGTCACCAAAGATGGGAGTGCCTGAAAGGGATCCATTGCTTGCAACTTTGATCCAATCTGGGCCACTGATCTTGGTAAAAATGAGAGTCTCGGCATCTTCGTCAGTCGCAAATTGGGCAAGAGTTTGACCCGTGTAAGCAATTTGAACCTCTGCGGCAGGTAGCAAGACTGGGTCTTGTGTAAAAGCTGGCGCATGGTTTGTGCTTCCACCCCAAAGATTCCAGATTTCATTTCCTTGGAGCGCTCTCGCGTAGACGTGAAAATCATCAAGCTGACCATTCAGTAGGGGATCTGGGTATTGGCTCTTTCCTACGTAATTATTTGTAGGCTGAAGAAAATCTGCGGGACTACTTTCAATTGAAATTGAGGACCCGATGAGTTTTCCATCTTGGTAAAGCTTCATCGTGTTGCCTTCAATGACAGCAGCAAGGTGAATCCACTGGCCAGTTGGAAGGGGATCGGAATTGATCTGGTATTCTTGGTTTTTACCATTGATGGAGTCTTTAAGCACGAGTCTGAGACCACCGTCACCGGCTTTTGGTGTGAGGAAAAAGTTCTGAAAGGTATTGCTGCCAAAGTCAAAGATACGCTGCCAATCATTCCCACCATCCCAATTGACCCAAGTCGCAATGGTTAGATCTCGTAGGCGACTCATCTCATCGGGCAGATCAAGATAATCGTCTACCCCATCGAGATTGATTGCCTGCCCGCTTTTGCCGGTGGTATAGGTTGGGCCACCAAATGCTGAAGCCCTCAGGCCATTTTGGCTATCCACAAGAGAGTTGTTAAAACCCCAAAGGCCTCGTTGCGGTTGGGAATAAACCCAAAGTTGACGAGGGCGGCTATCGAGGGTCTCGCCAGCTCCGCTGATCCGGCATCGGTAGCTGCCAGCGTCTGTTGCCGAAACATTGTTGATAATGAGAGTCTTTGTATTGGTTCCAGAAAAATCGCCCCCGTTGCTTAATGGAGAATTGTTCCGATACCACTGAAAGCTACTAGCGACTGGCGACTCAACCTCAAAAGTTGCTCTCTTCCCGGCGATGAGGGCGCAGTGACGTGCTTCACGGGTGAAGGACAGAATGCCCATATCTGAGCGAATAGCCGCCATAATACGGGTGCGCCAAAACCGCTCAATAAACCCGTCTTCGTTGTCGTAATTAAACCCACCAGGCCAGATCGCGTGATTGTCTCCATGAAGTCCGTCACCGTAGTTGTTATAGGTGTCAAACTGGGCCTCATTGCCGTATACTCCTTTCCAGAGTCCTCCGGAAATCAAAGTCCTCCGGAAATCAAAGTGAAGTAGTTACCATGAGTCCCCATTCCAAAGGTGTGGGCGGCTTCATGGAAGACGACTCGTTCGTTGAAGATATTTCCATATCCCATATAGCCGTCGATATTGCCCTCGGCGGTTGGAATGCCGGTGTTGTAGTAGACATTTCAGTGCTTATTGAATGAGCCGTGTTCGTTATGAAACTCTGCGACCGTCGCAACTGAGTTTGCTAATTGCTGTGTCTGAGCATTGAGATTTCGATCAAAATGCAGGGAGTAGGTGATTTCCGCGTGAGATTGATCGGGGGTGGAAAGACAGAGCAAGCCGCTAGTTGTAAACAAAAAGAGTCTTTTTGGTGATGTCATCTTTTCTGTGGATGAAGAAAGCAACCCCACGTTCATACGAACGCCAGTCCTTCTAGGGTGGGTCGACAATAGTCGCTCACAGACACCGGTATCTGAAGTGTTTTACCGGAGGAGATTAGGAAATGTAGGCGAGTGAAGCGGCGGTTGCTTCAATCTTTTGATTGTTCTCGAGAAGTTCTGCAATCGGATCATATTTTCCGGTAAGCAGGGCTTGGCGAGCCGACTCAGGCATCGAGATGGGAACGCTCAAATCTCCACCGCGCACCGTCATTGTATTGAGATCAATGGACACTTCGGTGAGAGGGTCAGCATCGACAGCAGCTTTGAGCTGATCAAGTTGGTCTTTTTGAGCGATGACACAGGGCAGCCCGAGAGTCGTAGAGTTGCCAAAAAAGATTTCGGCGAAAGACTCTGCAACGATTGCTTTAAATCCATATTTTGCGAGAGATTGCGGAGCATGTTCACGGGAAGAACCACAGCCGAAATTAATCCCAGCGAGGAGGATGCTCGCATTAGTGAATTTCTCATCATTGAGAGGGTGATTTGTTCGTTCGCCACTCTGCGGGTCAAACCGGACGTCGTAAAAAGCAAATTCTCCCAAGCCATCGAATGTCACACACTTCATGAAGCGAGCAGGGATGATTCGGTCTGTGTCGATATCAGCACCAGGGATTGGAATGGCAGTGCCGCAGACTTGAGAAATAGGTTCAATAGCCATTTGAGAGTCGATTAAGAGGTTAAATGATAGAGGTAAGTAAGGAGAGTAAGAATCTAGGCCACGTTGGAATCTGAGGTGACTTCGAACGTCTCGCGAGCATCAGCAATGGATCCTTCGACTGCTGCAGCTGCGACCATCACAGGGGACATGAGCACTGTGCGTCCAATGGGAGAGCCTTGCCGGCCTTTAAAATTTCGGTTCGATGAAGAGGCACAGATTTGATCTCCAATGAGTTTATCAGGGTTCATTGCAAGGCACATGGAACACCCAGCTGCTCTCCACTCAAAACCAGCTTCGGAGAAGATCTTGTCAATTCCTTCGTTCTCACATTGGACTGCCGTGATCTGAGACCCTGGAACAGCAATCGCTTTGATTCCCTCTTTGACCCGACGGCCTTTGAGATACTTTGCGGCCTCGCGAAAATCTGAGAGGCGTCCATTGGTGCAAGAGCCAATAAACGCGACATCAATCGGAATTCCCTTAATCGGAGTCCCAGCTGGAAGTTTCATATATTCGAGGGCCTCCTCAATGGTTGTTTTTTCCACGGAGTCAGTAACCCCTGCTGGGTCAGGAATATTTTCGGAAATCGAAATGCCGTGATCAGGGGAGATCCCCCAAGTCACCGTTGGTTCAATATCTTCTGCGTTGATTTTAACGACGTCATCGTAGGGGGCATCTTCATCCGAGGCGAAAGATTTCCAGCGCTCGACGGCTTGATCCCACTCAGAGCCAGTCGGTGAATAAGGACGTCCCTTGAGGAATTCGAAGGTTGTTTCGTCAGGATTGACGTAGCCACAGCGTGCGCCTCCTTCGATAGCCATGTTACAAACAGTCATACGTTCTTCCATGGTGAACCGGTCGAAAGTGTCGCCAGCGTATTCGTAGGCGTATCCGATTCCTCCCTTAGCTCCAAGTAGGCGAATGATGTGGAGCGTAACATCTTTTGCGTAGACACCAGGACGAAGCGTTCCATTGACCTCAATGCGACGGACCTTGAGTTGCTCCATTGCCATGGTTTGAGTTGCTAAAACGTCGCGAACCTGAGTTGTTCCGATGCCGAAGGCAATCGCTCCAAAAGCACCATGAGTTGCGGTGTGAGAGTCACCACAGGCAATGGTCGATCCTGGCTGAGTGATTCCTTGCTCGGGACCAACCACATGAACAATCCCTTGCTTTCCGGATTTTAAGTCGAAATAGGTGACTCCAAAGTCATCACAATTCTTACGAATTGCATCGATCATATCGGCCGCAAGTGGATCGGCAGGTTGATCCTGATTCTCGGTAGGAACAATGTGGTCAATGGTGGCAAAAGTTCGCTGAGGATATTTGACCGAGAGACCAAGATCTCGGATCATGCCAAACGCTTGGGGACTAGTAACCTCATGAATCAGGTGGGTTCCAATGAAAAGTTGAGTTCGTCCGTCACTCAACGTGCCCACGGTGTGAGCATCCCAAACTTTCTGATACAGTGTTTTTCCCATGGCAAGATCCCGTGTTTTTCGGGAGGAGGGGGACGATGTACGGATTTTTCTTCGAAAGCAAGTATTGTGGGGGAGATGTCGGATGGATTTTTTGATTTTTTTGTTCTGATTTCAGGTGTGGATCTTAATCCAGTCACTTGGAGTGAAGTTGATGAGCCTCTGGAAGAGACTCCCACACGAGCCAGACGAAAATCAGAGGTGAGTGAAGAAAAAAGTATTGAATTGAAATAATGCCCTTATTGTTCCTGTTTTCTCAGAGGTTCCCAGTGTGACTCGTCGTCAGATTCTGACATTGGGGCGTTTGAGCGAGAGGAAACATCCTCGTCTATGTTTATGAGCGGATTCTTAAAATCATTGATTGCAACACTCGCTGCGATGAGTGTTTTGAGCTCGATGAGGGCGTCTGCCGTGGAGTTCGATCGAGTAGGTCTTGAAATGACCCGGTTATTGCAAAATGATCATTATGCGAGACTCCCTTTCGATGAAAAACTAAGCAAGAGGATACTCACCCTCTTTCTTCAGAGCCTTGATAAGGATAAACGGTTCTTTTTGCAAACTGAAGTCGACGCTTTTCACCAACGCTATGACCGAGTTTTTCATGAGTTGATTCTTGTGAAGAAGTATATGCCTGTGGCGACTTCGATTGTTGAGCTTTATCGAAATCGAGTCAGACAGCATCTACGCTTTGTCCAAAGTGAACTGAAAACGCATGATTATCAGTTCGAAAGTTCTCGAATGATGACTCGAAATGATCATGCGACCGATTTTCCTGAAAGCTTGAGTCAGCTCGAAGTCATCTGGCGAGATCAGCTTGAAGATTCAATAATCAGTGAAATCCTTCGGCGAGAGCAATCGAGTCATCTTGCTCGAGAGGACAATCAGCTCGAGTTTTCCTCGGAACCTCTTTGGGTGGCAAAGAAAATCGAGCAACAACATGTGAAGTTTTTCAAGCGCGTTGAAGGAATCGATGAAGCTGACATCGCAAATTATTTTTTGAGTGCAGTGGCCAAAGCACATGATCCCCACAGCGATTACCTGAGTGCAGCCGAGCTTGAGTCTCTGAAGGTTCGGGTGAGTCATGAGTTGGTTGGAATTGGAGTTCGCTTGTTCATGAATGATATTGGAGAGATCAAAGTCCAAGAGGTCGTCAACGGGGGGGAGGCTGAGCGTCAAGGCAGTCTTGTTCTTGGAGACCGCATTCTTGCAATCTCACCATTAAATAATGGCCATTGGGTTGATGTGACCTTCAAGCCGCTTGATAAGATTCATGAACTCATGATGGGCGATCGGGGCTCATACCTTGGATTGAGGGTGAGGGGCATGCGCAACAACGCGCAAAAAACCGAAGAAATCGCAATTCAGCGGGGCCTGATCACCTTAAAAGATGATTTAGCGAGTGCCGAGCTCTATGAATATCATTCACAAGGCGCTCCCTTAAAATTAGCAGTGATTAAAATCCCCTCTTTTTATTTTGATTTTGATCGCTCTGGTTATCGGGCTTCGACGGATGTCGCTCGTATTCTTGAAAGATTAGAAAAAGAAGAAGTGAGCGGAATCATCCTTGATCTTCGAGATAATGGGGGTGGTTCGGTCCGTGAAGTTCAGAAACTTACGGGATTTTTCGTGGGAAGTGGGCCCGTCGTTCAGGTGAAGTCAACTCAGGGGCGCACTGAGACTCTTGCTTCTCTAAGTCAAAAAGCGATTTACGATGGTCCTCTTGTCGTCATGGTCAATGATCGAAGCGCGTCCGCAACTGAGATCCTCGCGGCAGCGCTGCAGGATTATCATCGGGCAGTGATTGTGGGATCTCATTCTACTTTCGGAAAAGGAACGGTGCAGAAGACAGTCAACCTCTCTGAGTATCTTCAGCCTTCAGGAGATTCTTACAATGCAGGATATCTGAAATACACCTTCCAGAAATACTATCGAGTCACTGGAAGCTCAGTGCAGATTAAAGGGGTGGTGCCTGATTTGGTGTTTCCTTCCCATGCCGATGTGGGGACTGATGGCGAGAAATATGAGCAATTTGCACTTCCATACGATGTCATTGCAAAGAGCGCGAAGTTCCAACCCTTCAGTCAGAGTGACCTTCATCTTCCCCTCCTTCAAGAAAGGAGTCGGGCGCGATGCTCTGCTAATCAAGATCTTTCCGATTTCCGAGGGGATTTAGCTGCTTTGAAAAAGGAAGTGAATTCCCCCCAAATTTCTCTCAACCTTGAGGTTCGTCGACAGGAGGCACGAAGAAAAGAAACCATTGATAAAAAGCGCTACCTCGAGAGGGTTAGGCGATTTCATCAGGTGCGAGAGCAAGATCAGAAAGATTTTCGTTTGTATCGACTGACCCTTGAGGATCTTGATCTCGATGCATTGCCGGTTCTTGCTCCTCGAGCGAGTCTCCTCGAAGACAATGAGGCTGAAGAACTTAGGAATTCTTTGAATTGGCCTCGTGGCTTTGATTTGTTCCAGAGAGAAAGCCTTCAGGTTTTGCGCGATTTGGTGCAGGCCAGACAGTAGAGATTCTATCTATTTGTGTGATTCGCTTCCAAATCAGAGAAGCTTGGTTGAAGTCCATCTCTGTTCTTTAGGGGAAAGATCTTTTGATGATTGAAGATGATAGGCCCATGCTTTTTGATCTTCATAGATGAAAGGGCTCATTCAAAGTATTCTATTTGGAGTCACGCTGGCTTCTTCTGGAGAGATTCGCATGAATCAACTGCAAGCGATTGGTACACACAACTCCTATCATCTGGCGCCTAATCCTGGTGTCATCAAGTTCTACCAAGTTTTTTCCAAAGAAGCAGAAGCTTGGAATTATTCGCGAGAATCCTTTGAAATTCAGCTTTCGAGGGGTGTTCGGCAAATCGAGTTAGACGTGTTCGCGGATCCAGATGGAGGGCTCTACGCTCATCCTGGGCATCCTCGGATCGCAGAGATGAAAAAACCTGGGACGAAAGTTTTACATGTTCCAAAACTTGATGCCCGAAGTCGGTATGATTCGTTTTGCGGTGCCTTAACCGCATTGCGAGATTGGTCTATCAAGAACCCTCGGCATATTCCCGTTATGGTTTTAGTTGAACTGAAAGATGCCAAAGAGGTTCCTTTTGGTCCAAGGCCGATCCGGTTTGATCGGGAGCAAATTGAGAATTTAGAAACAGAAGTTTTGTCAGTTTTTCAACACAATGAAATCATCAAGCCGGACGATGTAAGAAAGGGGTTTAAGACCTTGAGAGAGGCGATTCTCAAGAGGGGGTGGCCTTTGTTAAAAGAGACTCGAGGCAAAGTTTTTTTCTGCCTTGATAATGAAGGACATCATCGGGAACTCTACTTGAAGGGGAATCGCACTCTAGAGGAGAGACTTATGTTTGTCAGTGTGAACTCAGATCATCCAGCAGCAGCATTTATGAAACGCAATGATCCTGAACGAGGGTTTGCAGACATTCAAAATCTTGTCCGTAGTGGTTTTATTGTAAGGACCAGAGCAGATGCGAATCTCAAAGAGGCTCGAGAGAACAATCAACGCCGTGCACAGAGAGCTCTGGCATCGGGCGCTCAGTATATCAGTACCGACTTTCCAGTGGCAGATCCTAAAATCAGTTCTTATGAGGTCAGATTGTCAAATAAATCCGTTGCTCGGCCTAACCCAGTTTCGGGTTTAAACATTCAGCTCCACGAGCTTGAGTAACGGGATGATTCCTGTTACTTCATCTTTGTGGTCAATGGGTTTTACCAAGCTTTTGATTTTGAGCGAGTAGGCAGTTCTGAGTCTGAGGGTGACTTTCGCTCTCCCTTTCAGGTAGATCGTGATCGTGTTCTACATACTTCTTCTTTTAGGAGACTACAGAGTAAAACGCAGGTTTTCTGGAGCGGAGAGTACGACTTTTACCGTACCAGGCTCACGCATTCCCTAGAAGTTGCTCAAATAGGAAAATCAATCTGCAGATGGCTTTTGCATTCAAGTGAATATCTTCGAGATGATTTTAAGATCGATGAAGATCTCGTCGAAGCCATTTGCCTTTCGCATGATCTTGGACATCCACCATTTGGTCATGCTGGTGAAAGAGCTCTCAATCACTATATGGGCGAATACGGAGGGTTTGAAGGCAACGCGCAAACGCTTCGCTTACTTAGTCAGCGTATTTTTTCTCAAAGTCGCCGAGGTATGGATCCGTCTCGCGCTTTCTTAGATGGCGTTCTTAAGTACAAGACCCTGTGGTCGGAGTTAAAAACAATCAATGGGTGCTGCCCCAAAAATCATTTTCTCTACGATTCTCAGTTTACAGAATTAAACTGGGCGATGGGCGAAATTGATTTCCCCCCAGAGCTTACTCCAGGAGATTTGAGAGATGGTTTTAAATCGATTGAGTGCCAAATCATGGATTGGGCAGATGACACGGCCTATTCCTTGAATGATCTCAGTGATAGCGTAAAGGCGGGCTTTTTGACCGTGGAGCGTATCGAACAATGGGCCCTCTCACATGGCCTTGATTATAGTGATCACACCCCCTTGGGAGACTTGTTGGGCGCCATTCGAGGCAAAAGAATTGAGCCCTTTATTGGTAAAAAAATCGGCAAGTTTGTGCGTTCGGTGCATTTGGAAAAAGAGGTGAACCTACTCAGTGCTACCAGCCATCGGTATGCTTTTCGCTTAATGATTGATGAGGAGGTCAGGGAGGAAAGCTCTCTTTTTAAAGCTCTCGCTTATGAGTTAGTTTTCCTCTCACCACAACTCAAACAGCTCGAATACAAGGGGAGTCATATTTTGGGGCGTTTGTGGGAATTACTTGAAAGGCGTTATGTTCTTCAGCAGTCCGTAGACGGTCAAAAGTTTCAATTATTACCTCATGAGGAAGCCTCTGAGATCGACGGGACTGCTGACAAAGGGGAGCGAGCTCGTTTGGTTTGTGACTTTTTGGCAGGCATGACCGACGGATATGCCGTGCGAACGTATAGCCGGCTTTTCGAGCCTGGTTATGGTAGTATTGGAGATTTGGTCGGCTAAGTCATGTTACGTGTTGTCTGTGCCGTGCTTGTTGAAGGGGGTAAGGTGTTTGTTTGCCGGCGCCCGTTCGAAAAAAATGAGGGGGGTAAGTGGGAATTTCCCGGGGGTAAGGTAGAAAGCGGTGAAACAGATCAAGAGACTTTAGTTAGAGAAATCATGGAGGAACTTCGAATGAAGATTTCCGTTAAAGATTCGATTGGTTTTTCAGCCAATGATGGAGCGACCTTATTTGCTTATCTCGCAGAACGAGAGGGGCAGTTCATTGAACTCAGCGAACACCTTGAGTTCCGTTGGGTTGGCCCCGAAGGAGGTGATTTACTTGATTGGGCCTCCTTAGATATCCCACTCTGGAATCAGCTCAAAAAATCGGGCTTAATCTAACCAAAGCTTTTGTTCTAAAGCGTTGAGCGCCGCGGCTGTCTCAGAGGCTTTTTTGCTAGGACCCTTTCCTTGGCCAAGCGTTTGACCATTCCAAAGAACCTTTGAAATAAAGGTTCGGGCGTGAGCGGGGCCCTCCTCTCCGAGAATCTCGTAAAGGGGCGGCTGGGGAGAGATCTGTTGAAGAATCTCTTGGAGTTCACCCTTGGAGTTCCCGTGATTTGTTTCTGGATTAAGAGCTAGGAGTTCCTCGCTGAGAAGCTTAAGAGCGATTTCACTCGCTTGGGTTAAATTGGCATCCAAGTAGATCGCCCCCAGAAGGGATTCCATTGCATCAGCCAGATTTGATGCTCTCTGACGCCCTCCGCTACCATCCTCTCCATTGCTCAAGAGAAGGGCACTGCCCAGTTCGATCCGATTCGCGGCCTTGGCGAGGGCGCTCTTGGAAACAAGGCTTGCTCTGAGTTTGGTGAGAAGTCCTTCCTTGAGTTCAGGAAAGCGGTGATAAAGATGGTCGGTGATGGCCAGTTCTAGAACAGCATCGCCTAGGAATTCGAGACGTTGATTATCTGGAGGTGCCGGTCTGATTTCAGAAGAAAGACTTGGGTGTGAGAGAGCCTCATGGAGAAGCTCCTTATTTCTAAAGAAATACCCTAGTCGTTCTTCGATGCTCATCTGATCTCTTCTATTTGCGGCCTGTCATCATCGTCCAATGGTTGCCATGGGGCCCAATACCCAAGAGATTAGGACCGCTGGCAAACATAATAAATCGGTGTCCGTCGGACCCGAACCAAGCATTGTAGGCAGAAACATGCGAGCTTGAGCCCATAAAAATATTCTCCCCGGTCCAGCCATACTCGAAGCCTGCCTTACGAGCTCGATCTCCGGGTGATTGCTTTCCTTCAAGAGGAGAGGTGTGAGAAAAAAACCCATGAGCGGCCATGTCTTGTGAATGCCCCATCGCAGCATGAGAGAGTTTTTGCTCAAGAAGCAGTGGGGTCAGGCCAAACAGAGAGCGAGATGCGTTGAGGTGGTGCGCAAAACTTTTTTGAGCACTATTTGCCCACGTGGCTTTCTCGTTGTCGTCGAAGGTTTTCTGAGATTGAGCAATTTCTGAGCGGAGTTTTTCGACGATCTTTTTTGATTTGAGATACATTCCCCCTTCGTAGCACTCGTCAAGAGCTCTCTCAGGATTCAGTTCTTCGTTTTCAATGGCTTCATCTTCGACCCTTTTCAGTTCTCTGAAAACTTCTGCGAGAGATTGTCCGATTACCATCGCTTCGTGATCGAGCTTTTGAGCGTCTTTATTGACGGTTTTATGAATTTGTTCGTTTAAGCGTTGGAGACTCTCAACCTCATTTCGAAGCATCGTGATTTTCGCAGGATCTTTTTGATAATCGATTTTGATTAATTGGTAGATCCGGGTTCGCTCTGATTGAAGCTGGTCGTTGAGTTCTGAAAGATTCGTGAACGGATTTTTGCGCTCATCAGCCATTAAGCGTTCGAGCTTGTCTTCATGGAGATCCCGAGCGGCATTGAGGGTTTTACGATAAAGGTCTTGGCTCGATTTCCCGAAAAGCTGGAATGTTCGATAGGCTGCAGCTCGTTTTTCTGGATCCGCATTTTGCATCCATTGGAGGGCTGTTTTGGCGGCCGAGATGGGGATCGTCGGCTCAGGATCCTGGGCGAACAAAAGGGAGACCAATGGGCTCAAAAAGAGAAGGGTGAGGGGTTTCATCGAGCGCGCAGACTATAAAAACCGGTGAATTTTTTTCAATGACGGAGTTTTCGCCGCTTGACCGCGCCTCAGTTCGGTCGTTTTGTCCCCCCATGCAGCGCATTCAACTGAAGTCAAAGCTTCATCGGGCAATTATTAAGCAGGCCGATATTGATTACGAAGGGAGTATTGAAATCCCTTCCGATCTCATGGATGCGGCTGATTTATGGGAGGGTGAGAGAGTCCTAGTGACCTCGATGACTTCAGGAAGCCGTTTAGAGACCTATGTTCAGGCAGGAGAGCCGGGAACGGGACATATCATTATGAATGGGGGCGCAGCCCATCTCATCAAGAAGGGAGAGTGCGTGACCATCATGGCTTTTGGAGTCTCAGAGCAGCGGATCATTCCCAAACGGCATGTTCTCAATAATGACAATGAGATCATTAAATCGACAAATTAGGCCATTTTTTCGTCCCAATCGGTTCATCACGAGCTTTTTTGACTCAAACTGAGTAAAACTCCCGCTTTACAACTTGCCCTGACTCTCTAGAGTCCCGCCTCCCATGCTAGATATATCAATCACCCTCGTGGTCATTGCTCACGTCGTTGTGAGTCTTTTACTAGTTCTTGTCATCCTGATGCAACGCCCAAAGCAAGAAGGCCTGGGTGCTGCTTTTGGCTCAGGAATGACGGATGCTGCTTGGGGTGCTCGAACAACTGATGTCCTGCAAAAAGGCACTGTCTACTTGGGAACTTTATTTTTCGTTTTTTCTCTCGTTCTTGCGATCTTGATGGGTAAGCGCAATTCAGAGGGTTTGGGCAAAGCTGCTGACGAAGATGGCGCTTCAACTTCGACTTCAAGTTCTGTCGAGAGTGCACCTGCTCCCGCCCCTGTTGTGAGCCCAGTTCCAGCGCCGGTTGAAGCCCCAACACCGGTTGAAGCCCCAGTGCCAGCTGAGACCCCAGCACCTGTTGAGGCCCCAGCGCCAGCCGAAACCCCAGCACCGGTCGAGACCCCAGCGCCAGCTGAGACTGAGGGAGTCACGGAATCAGCGAGTGGAGATTCACAGTAGGGAACCTCGAAACCCCGTTGACATGAAGGGGTGTTCATCACCTGCATGGGATCGGGAAGACGCTTTTGATCTTAAGCCTGATCGTGGTCCCTACGGGTGCCAAGATGAGAAGGGAAAGATTCGATCTTTTGAAACCTTTGAGGATCTCGAAAAAGATTTGTCTCAGGGGAGGGGGAAACTCGCTTGGATTTGGGTTCCTGAGCATGAACGACTCCTCGCTCCGGAGGAGATCGTTGAACTGGCATCTTCCCTAAAAAAACGCAGAGCAATCATCGCTAAGGGTGATCTTGACGATGCAAAAAAGGGAGGAGTTCTTTTTGGCTTGGCTCTCTTGTGGACTTTTTTTTCCGCAATCCAGCAAAGCGGATTAGAAGGGCTTGGGAAATCACAAAGCTTTGGCCTCGCAGTGCTCCTTTTTGTTCTTTTTGCCCTGCGCCCCGGATGGGAGGCACTCAAGCAAAAAAATGAGCTTCAAAAATACACTCCGGAGAATCTGGCACTGGAAGTTCCAGAAGCTCGATTTGAATTGTGGCTGGGATCTCAGCGAGCCAGGGTGAGTCTGAGTGTTCTCATTCTGATGCTTGTCGTGGGGCTGACTCAGGTTTTTTCACCGGGTTTTGGTATTGAATCTGCGGGTTTACTAAAATTACGTTATTTCCAGAATGGAGAGACTTGGCGTCTCTTTACGGCATCTTTTCTGCATGGGAATCTCATTCATTTCGCCCTGAATGCGAGTGCCCTTTGGTATCTTGCGCGCCGTGTAGAAATTCTCGCTCGTTGGCCCCACTTAGCGGGGGTATTTCTAATGAGTATGCTGGGGGCGGGATGGGCGACGGTGAGCTTTCTTCCTTCACAAAATTCGGTAGGAATCTCTGGTGTGGTCTGCGGATTACTCGGATTTCTGCTCGTATTTGAGACTTTGCATCAGCCCCTCGTGCCCAAACTTGCCCGTCGGAGAGTGGCGAGTATTCTCGTCTCTCTTGTCGTGATCGGAGCGCTGGGTTTTCGATTTATTGACAATGCATCACACTTCGGAGGTCTGCTTACGGGAGCATCTTATGCGGGTATTGTCTTCCCTAAATCTTCTTCGTTTCACCGCCCATCGATTCTCAAGCAGGATAAAATCATTGGTTTGGTCTCTCTGATGATGATCTGGCTTTCCGGTATTGGAGCAATTGTGCTTATGATGACGCATCGTTAACTATGTTACCGGAATTAAAAACAGCGATTCCTGGACCTAAGTCTCTCCAGCTCGCGACTCGTTTGCGCCAATATGAGAGTCGTAATGTCACTTATGTTGATGAAACTTGGCCCATTTTTTGGGATCGAGCGCAAGCAACCAATGTGTGGGATGTTGATGGCAATCGATTCCTAGATTTTACCAGTGCTTTTGGAGTTGCTGGGCTAGGACATCGGCACCCTGAAGTGGTCGATGCAATGTTGTCCCAATCCCAAAGACTTCTCCACGGCATGGGGGATGTCCACCCTACTCAGCTCAAAGTCGATTTGTGTGCGAAGTTGTCCGAGGTGACTTTCGAGAGATGGGGAAGTGGCTCTGGGAAGGTCATTCTCTCAAATTCGGGTTTTGAGGCCATTGAATCAGCACTCAAAACCGCCCGTTTGGCGACGGGTAAATCGGGTATCCTTGCCTTTGAGCGGGGATACCATGGACTCGGATATGGGAGCTTGTTAGGAACCGCTCTCGATCGATTTCGAGAGCCGTTTGACGACCAGCTTGCGCAAGTGACGACAAGGTTACCCTATGGTGTTTTTGATGATCCCGATCCTCAAGGAATCGGAGTGGTTTTAGTTGAGCCCGTTCAGGGGCGAGGTGGGAAAGTCATGCCTCCCCCCGGTTTTTTAGAAAAGATAAGAAGGTGGTGTGATCAACATGGAGTGATCTTGGTTTTTGATGAAATCTACACTGGGTTCCATCGAACAGGTGCTCTTTTTGCCGTCGATTGGGTTGGAGTAGTTCCTGATTTGATCTGTGTTGGCAAAGCCCTCAGCGGGGGATTTCCTATTTCGGCATGTGTTGGTAAAATGCAACTGATGGATGCTTGGCCTGAATCAACAGGAGAGGCAATTCATACGAGTACTTACTTGGGTCACCCGGTAGGCTGCGCAATGGCCCTAAAATCTCTTGAGATCTTGGAGCGATCCGAGACCATCGAAAAGGTGGGTCGAACAGGGGCCTATCTCCAAGCGAAGCTAGAGTCCTTGAAGTGGCCTCAAATCGTCGATGTAAGGGGCCGTGGCATGATGTGGGGAGTCGAGCTTCAAGAAAGTGCTGGCCCTCTCTTAGGCCGATTACTTGCAAAAGGACTGCTTTTTCTCGCCGATGGTTCTGAAGGCAATGTCCTCTCGTTCACGCCACCGTTCTCGAT
>JALRJZ010000289.1 GCA_023261045.1 Akkermansiaceae bacterium | reverse complement strand
ATTGATCTTGACCCCCAGGGAAATGCCTCTACAGCACTTGGGGTGGAGCATCACAGCGGTGTGGCCAGCAGCTACGAGGTGATGATGGGCGAGATGACCATGGCCGAGGCAGTCAAACCCAGCACCGAACATGAAAATTTAGTTTGTCTTCCTGCCACGATTGATCTGGCGGGAGCCGAAATCGACCTGGTTGCCAGGGAAGGCAGGGAGCGGATCCTGGCAAACGCCTTGAGCGACTATTCAGCCTCTCGTACAAACCGACTTGACTACGTATTCATTGATTCGCCCCCCAGCCTCGGCTTGCTCACGGTGAACGCATTGACTGCTGCGACAGAGGTTTTGGTTCCTATTCAGTGCGAGTATTACGCGCTGGAAGGTGTAACGCAGCTTGTTTCAAACATTGAGCGCATTAAGAGTGCCCTGAATCCACACCTCGTCGTTAGCAGCATTCTTTTGACGATGTTTGACAACCGGACGAACCTCAGTGCAGATGTGTCTGCCGAAGTGAAGAGATACTTCCCAAGTCAGACACTAAGCACAGTGATTCCGAGGTCGGTGAGGTTGTCTGAGGCACCAAGCTTCGGTCAAACGGCAATTAGCTACGACCCCAAGAATTCCGGTTCTCTTGCCTATCAAGAGGCCGCTATCGAACTGGCACAACGAGGAGCCCACTAATGGCAGAGGAAAAACGACGGAGTGGACTGGGCAGGGGAATCGGCTCGCTGATTCCTACAGGTGAGAGGGAGGCCGTAGATGTCTTCTTTAGCTCGGAAAACGAAGGCCTCTCTGCAGTTCCGGGAGCAAAGCTCGCCTCAGCAGCTCAACTTGAAATCACCAACGAAGAGTATCTTGAACCCGCAGAAATTCTCTATGTTGGCAAAAAAATCTACCTTCTCTTGGAAGACCCTGATCTCGATATTTCAGATCAGCGTGATAAGGCCTTGGTTCGAGTGTTGAGTGCAACCGGAGAAGATGAAACTCTGGAGCTTGAAGAGACTCTCACGCACAGCGGAGTGTTTAGCGCATCGTTTCCCCTACTCGCTAGACCCACACCGGTGGCTGGAAATTCTCAGGGGGCGGTCGAATGTTTTTTCGGCGATGAAATCACCGCTGGATACTTGGACAATGTCATTCACACGCTCGAGGGAGATCCAATTCTAGAGCGCAAGATTCCCGTAGCAGTCGGCACTGACGGCATCATGAATGCATTTAGCAAGGTTTACAAAAATGAGGACCTCGCAATCCAAACTCAGTTTCATATTGCCGAAAGCTATTTTGAACTCTTCAAGAGCCATCGCAAACTCAAACAAGATGAAGAGGCTCAAGCTGCACTGAGCGCAGGACGCCGCGTCTTACGCGAGCTTCGCGACGATTATCCAAACCCCAAATACTCACCACGGATTTCTTATCTTCTCGGGCAATTCGCCCAAGAAATGAATGTTTGGGATGAGGCAATCGCCGCCTATCGAAATATCGTGCGTAATTACCCCGAGCACCATCTGGCACCCGATTCTCAGTACAAACTTGGTCAGTGCCATGAGGAAGCCGGCGAATTAGACGAAGCACTTGAAGCCTATGTCACCCTCGCCGGCACCTACCCCAAGAGCCCTCTCATTGCCAATGTCATGCTACGGATTAACGAACACTTTTATACGAGTGAGGACTACCAAGTTGCGGCTTCAGTTGGAGCCAAATTCATTGAGAAATTCCCCAACCACGAATGGACTCCAAAGATGGCTTTTCGCATCGGGCAGTGCTACTACAAGTTAGAAGACTTCACCAAAGGAGGAGAATCCTTCGACGTGTTTGTCAAAAAGTTTCCAGACCAAGAATTAACTGCGCAAGCCCTATTCTGGGCTGGAGAAAGCTACCGAATGGCGAAAGATATTCCAAATGCCTTTCGGCGTTACAATCGCTGTCGTTGGGATTTCCCCGAAAGCGATGCCGCAAAATACTCGCGAGGGAGACTCGCCCTTCCTGAGCTCTTGGCTCAATTTGAAAGGGAAGCAAATCTTACTGAATAACAAAAAAAATGATACACGACTCGGCTTCTATTCTTGCCGCTGGCTTTTTTGAAAGTGGTGCTTTCAAATACCTTCTTGAAGGGGGGGCGTTTATGTGGCCCCTGCTTGCCCTTCTCATCATGGCAATCGCGGTCATTATCGAACGCTACCGTAGTTTAAAACTGCTAGAGACCGATGCTTCAGAACTAAAGGAACAAGTTGTTTCTCTCTTGAGTGAGGATCGGATTGAAGAATCTCTCGAGCTTTGTGATTCAGCAAAAGGCCCTGTTGCTGCGATCCTTTCAAATGGTCTGAGAAAGTATCTTGTTCTTCGCCGACTCAACTATGATCAAGGCCAACTTGAACAACAAGTTGTCAAAAGCATGGAAAACTACGGCGTTCACATTGTTGCCACTCTTGAGCGACACCTCCCCATTCTGGCAACAATCGCTTCCGTTGCTCCGATGCTTGGCTTCTTAGGAACTGTCCAAGGGATGATCGTCGCCTTTGGAGACATCGAAGCAAATATTGGACAACAAAACATCGTTCAAGCCGCAGCATCCGGAATACGAGTGGCTCTTCTAACAACGGCGTTTGGCCTGATTGTAGGGATCCCAGCTTATATGGCTTTTAACTACTTTACAGGGTTAATCAATGACTTCGTCCTGCAAGTTGAATCATCTGCTGCCGAATTAATCGAAGTCGTCACTCTTCGTCTCACCTTAGACAAAGGTTAGTCATGAAACTGAAACGGGGTAAAGTTTTGGTCGATCCACCGGCGAGTGCGAGTTCGGATATCGCATTCATCTTGATCATTTTTTTCCTCGTTTGTGCGGCAGTTCAACCGGAAACAGGCATTGCCCAAATCCTCCCAAAAACCGAAGAAAAAACTGACAAAAAGGACCAAAGCCAAAACCTTGAGGTATCCATTACTCCAAGCAGTATCGTCTTGAATGGAAGCCCCCTAAAACTCGAAGAGTTTCGGCAGAGAATCAAAGCTGCACTTGAAAACAAAACCAAAGAAGCTGATCGAATCGTCACCGTCAAAAGTGCTCCTGAAACCCCTTACCCTTTCTGGATCGAAGTCTCCCAAAGCATCGAACAGGC
>JALRJZ010000288.1 GCA_023261045.1 Akkermansiaceae bacterium | reverse complement strand
CGGCAGGGCCCTGGATCGAACCGTAGGAGCTATGGCCAGTTCCAATACTGGGGGTGATGTTGAATTGTCCGATCTTCAGGGGAAGTGAGGTCTCATGATAGGTGTGGAAGCGAGCAAATCCTCGATCACTTAATAATCGTTCGATTTCTTGTGCTCGAGGATGTTGGATCGGCAGTTTTGCGGCCTCTGCTTTTAATTCGCTGCGGGTTTTTAAGTCGAGGTGTTCTTCATAAAACCCAAAAGACGTTTGGCTTTCGTAGAGAAGGTTGGTTTCTTTGACTGGTTGGCGCGTCCAGTCGAAGGTGAATTCGGGAAGGTGAGTGTTGCTTTGATAAAAACTGTTGAGTCGTGGGCGGATGCTAAATGTGGCCATGCTCTGTTCGGAGCGGCGAACAAGTGCGAGGTAGTTATCGGGTGCGCTGTCCTTTCGAAAGAGGTCGGGATCAAAGTCCTCTAGGAAAAATTGGTCACTCAAGACGGTGAGGTTGGTATCCAATCCATAGGTGGTTTCGAGAGCCTCCCACAGTGGTTTGCGGTAGTTAAGCTCAGCGCGAAATCGTTCATTTGGAACGTTTTTTCTCTGAATTCCGGCTCGTTCTAAATTTGAGTTAAAATCTTGGACGTAGTAGAGCTTGAGCGAGCGAAACTGGTTTTTCTCTTCAATGCGGGTGTCGAACAAGTCAACGCCCAAGCCAATGCCCCTCAAGGTGTAGAGATCTGCTCGCCATTGGGAGAGGAGCCAAGCATCGTTAATCTCCCCAGTTAGAGCATCCTGCTCTCCACCGAGCATGATGCCGTATCTTGTCTTGAGATAGGATCCTAAGTTTGAATCACCCCCAGGAACGAAGAGAAAGCCCAAATCGGCATCTAAGGGTTGGGCTAAGTAAGGAAGCCAGAATAAGTCTCTTTTTTTTGATTCTAATCTGAAATTTCGAAAGATGACCTTTTCTCCGGGAATGACGGTGGTTCGATCTGCCCGTATCCAATAGTCGGGATGTTCCACATCGTGCGTGGTGATGCCTGCATGATCTCCAATGAGAAGTTGTTTGCCTTCCTTGGTGATGGTTTGGAATTGGCCCGCTTCTAAAATGATGGGATCAATGCTCGCTCTGAGCTGACTCGTGTCGAGCCGCTCTTCGTCATAGAAGTAAGTCGCTGTGTTTCCACGATAAATGATTCCTCCTTGATAGGCTGAGACGTTGCCTGTGAGGATGGCCATCGCTCGCTCTTGATCGTAGACGGCATGGTCCGCGTAGGCTTGCATGCCGCTGTCAGCTCGCAGAGAGATGCGACCATCATAGATGATTGCGCAAACCTTTCCGTCTTTAAACTCAAAGCGCGGAGCGACGTCGTGGCCCATAATTCGCACTTTCGTTAGATCCGCGCTAGGTGGTTGGTTATTGCCCTCTAAGATCCGATCCAGAGGGCTTGCGGACGGTGGGCTCGAGGAAGAGCTCGGGAGGTTTTGAGGCGCATTTTTCTCCTGATGAGAATTGCTGTCTTGTCGTTGATCTTGGCCCAACGCAAAGATTGCGATGAAGGTGAAAAGAACAACAGAGCGGGTCATAGTAACCGTGGGGATTTTAGATACGGGGACGGCTCTGTCGATACGATTTGCTGGATTTATGAGGGATTGAACGTAAGCTTCCAGTAGGGAGTTTTGTCATGCGAAGAGTTGGAGTGATCGGAGCATCGGGTTGGTTGGGTCGCCATCTTGTCAGGAGATTGCTTGCACAAGGTTGGTCTGTAGTAGGGTTTTCTCGATCCAAGAGGATGGAGCAAGCCATTGAGTGGCGGCAGTGGGATGGCGAGGGTCATCTAGACTTAAAGGGGATTGATTCCCTAGTGAATCTTGCTGGAGAACGGATTGATCAGCGGTGGACGAAGCAGCGGAAAAGAGAGTTTTATGAGAGTCGAGTTGTGTTGTCGCAACGGTTGGCTCGTGAGGTTCAGCAGAGTGATGTCAGCGTTCTTTTAAACTCTTCTGCCGTGGGTTTTTACGGGGAGAGGGGTGAGGAGGAGTTAGGGGAACGATCACTAAGAGGTGAGGGATATTTAGCTCATTTATGTGAGCAATGGGAGCAAGCCGTGGAGTTGCCCAACACGGTAAGAACTTGTTTCTTAAGAACAGGAGTGGTGCTCGGCCGCGGAGGGAGTGCTTGGGGAAAGCTGAGGATGGTTTTTCAATACGGATTGGGAGGCCGGCTTGGGAGTGGTCAACACTGGGTGCCTTGGATTCACCTAGAAGACGAAATCGGAGCAATGATCCACTGCCTTGAAAATGAGATCACGGGGCCAGTAAATCTGGTTGCTCCGGGAAGTCTCAAAAATGTGGATTTAACGCGGGCACTCGGCAGGGCTTTGAAGAGGCCGGCGATTTTTCCTGTTCCCGCGTCAGTCCTTAAATTGCTTTTAGGAGAGTTTGCAAAAGAAGCTCTCCTCTCGAGCACACGTGCCATCCCTGAAGTGCTTGAGGCAACGGGATACCATTTTAAGTTTCCTCAAATCAAGGGAGCTTTGGATGATCTACTCGGAAATGATCTTGGTGAGGCAGGCTAAGAGGTGGGTGCATGCTGCTCGTGCCACTCACGATAAACGACAGGTGAGATTTCCGAGGGCTTAATCTCAGATCGACCTCCCCAAAAAACGTTGGTGTAACTCACAGGGATCCCTGACGCTTCAAGGTGGCGGTCAATGGCTGCTTTATGTTCGAGGACCTTTTCTTTCTCGGTTCCATGGACGACGCCCATAATATTGACATCTCCAAACTGTGGTCCGCCTTCCCGCCAGTAGGCATGAGTCATGCAATGGTGACGCCCAACTTCGCCTCCGGCTTCTTGTTCGCGACCCTTCGGTACCGCCCAGTGGAACAATCCATTGAAACGGGTGACTCGTTTTCCAGTATCAGAAGGTTTGACGTGTTCCAGGAAGGTGGAGAAGCGACCGATAACCTTTTTGGCATCGAGAGTCTCCGAGATTTCATAAAAACGTTCCAGTGAGACCTCTGCGTTTGCTGCACGAAGATCCCAACAATTCCGGATGATTTCGTCTGGGCGAAGCTCTTCTTTCAGAGAAAGAAGGACTGTCCATTCTTCTTCGGTGAGCTCCACGACGGTCGTGGT
>JALRJZ010000287.1 GCA_023261045.1 Akkermansiaceae bacterium | reverse complement strand
ATCGTCATACAATGTCCTGGGCCTGGGGTAATGTGGTCTTCAAAATCTTCCCAATCTTCGCAGGAAAGGTTCCCAGCACCCCGTTCTGCCCAATAGCGCCAGACGTCTGAACCGGATGCCAGTTGTTCACCTCTCCAAGAAGCCCGCATCATCGCTCCACCTGGCATAAAAATGATGGGGAGGTCGACCATGATGGCTCCCATCAGTAAAGCGGGAACTGTTTTGTCACAGCCTCCCATGAGGACTGCTCCGTCAATGGGGTGAGCTCTCAGGGTTTCCTCGACCTCCATCGCGAGAAGATTACGATAAAACATCGAAGTTGGCTTCATGAAGGTTTCACTCAGCCCCATCACGGGCATCTCCACGGGGTAACCTCCTGCTTGCCAGATTCCTCTCTTAATTTCTTCAGCCCGTTGGCGAAAATGAGCATGGCAAGGGAGTAAGTCATTCCAAGTGTTGAGAATGGCGATGACCGGTTTGCCTTGGTATTCTTCATTATTGATCCCAAGTTGTTTGTGGCGTGATCGGTGCCCAAAAGATCTCAGGTCATCAGGTCCAAAAAAGCGGTAGGACCGTAATTGTTCAGGTAAGAGACGACTCATTTCTAATTGGAGATTGCCTGATTTCGGATCATTCGAAAAGAGAGGAATTTTTGAGTGGTCCTCATCGATTGCTTTGGAGAAGTTTGAGTGATGTCTCCAATTTTAATTTGTCTGGTCGGAATGGCGATTGTGATGGTCTCAATTCTTTGGCTGCGATTACACGCTTTTCTGGGACTGATCTTTGGTGCTCTCGTGGTGGCGATTTTAACCCCAGGTTCTTCAGAAGGGGCGATGAGCCAAGTTTCCGAAGGATTTGGAGAGGGGTGTCGCAAAATTGGAATCTTAATTGCGATGGCGGCGATTATTGGCAAATGCCTGCTCGCAAGTGGAGCTGCTGAGCGCATTGTGAAGGCTTTGTTAGGGGCGTTTGGTGTCAAACGTGCGCCAATCGCCTTTTTGGGGAGTGGGTTTTTCTTAGGGATTCCTGTCTTTTTTGATACCGTCTTCTATCTGCTCTTGCCCCTTGTGCGTGCGTTTGCGAGGACCAATCCAAGGGCGTATCTCTTAGCCCTGTTAAGTGTTGTTGCTGGAGCGAGTATGGCTCATTCGCTTGTTCCTCCCACTCCTGGCCCTCTTCTTGTAGCGGAGCGCTTAGAAGTCAGTCTGGGTCTTTTGATTCCAGCTGGCTTTGTTTTAGGCCTGGTGACAATATCGATTGGCTATGGATACGCTCGTTGGGCAAATGATCGGTTCCAGATTCCTTTTCGTGAGATCGAATCTCCAGAGCTTTACGACGAGAAGACTGAGCTCCCGTCGTTGATGGCCTCTCTCCTGCCGATCCTTTTGCCGCTTCTGCTGATTAGTTTCGGAACATTTTCCAGACTCAAAACCCACCCTAATGAATGGCTTGCTTTGGTGAGTGATAAAAACGTCGCGATGACTCTAGGAGCACTCTTAGCGATGTTGTTGGCGGCAAAAAAAGTCGTTGATTTTAAAAAGGCCATTCACGAAGCGCTTTCAAGTGGAGGGGTCATTATTTTGATTACGGCAGCGGGTTCAGCTTTTGGATCGGTCTTAAAAGAAACGGGGATTGGTGAAGAGCTTTCACAAGTCTGCGGTGCTGGTGGCGGAGTTCTCATTCTAGCGTTTGGCTTAACGGCCCTCGTTCGTTTCGCTCAAGGGTCAGCAACCGTTGCGATGATCACGGCAGTTGGGATTGTTTCTCCAGTCGTTTTAGAAGCCGATCTAAGCTATCATGCCCTCTATGTGGCGTTGGCAATCGGTTGTGGATCGAAGCCACTTCCTTGGATGAATGACAGCGGATTCTGGATCGTTTCTAAGATGTCGGGAATGTCCGAGAGAGAAACACTCAAGACTTTTTCTGCCATGTTATCACTCATGGGACTTGCAGGATTTTTGGTTGTCTTACTTGCGAGCTACGTCATGCCCCTGCGTTGATTGAGGCTATTGAGTGGGCGTAGAAAAGTTTTCTTCGGGACGGCGTCAATCAACGTCCTGATGCTTGAGGTATCCTTTCAGTAAAGAGGGTTTCTATTGTCTAAACTGGCTCAAATTGATGAGACGGAGCAGGGTAAACAAATTGCTTTCCCTCGTAATTTCGAAGGATTGTTTGTGTGTCATTTTGCTCGACGAGGTATTGTGGGTTGACTGGAATTTTGCCTCCTCCACCGGGAGCATCGACAACAAATTGTGGAATTGCATACCCAGTTGTGTGCCCCCTCAGAGATTCAATGATGTCGATTCCCCGCTCGATGGAAGAGCGTAAATGAGAGGTACCTTGAATAAGGTCGCCTTGGTAGAGATAGTAAGGGCGAACGCGACACATGAGCAGTTTATGAATCAGTTCTGTCTGCACCTCGACGGTGTCATTGACTCCTTTGAGTAAAACTGACTGATTTCCCATTGGGATCCCAGCTTTAGCAAGGCGTTCTAGGGCGATTTTCACTTCTGAGGTGAGCTCGGAGGGGTGATTCGTGTGGATGGAAAGAAAAAGGGGATGGAAGCGCTCTAGCATTTCGCAGAGGGCAGGTGTGATTCTCTGGGGTAAAAAGAGAGGGATTCGAGAGCCAATTCGTAAGAATTGGATATGTGGGATTTCGTGCAGACGCGTGAGGAGCTTCTCAAGTTTTTCATCCGAAAAGAGGAGAGGATCTCCGCCTGAAAGGAGAACATCTCGCACCTGAGGTGTTCTTTTCAGGTAGTCAATTGCTTGATCCCATTGAGTTTCGAGTTTCTGTTCAGAAACACCAGAGACGACCCTCGACCGAGTGCAGTAACGGCAATAAGAAGCACATCGATCTGTCACGAGGAACAAAACTCGATCGGGATAGCGGTGCACCAGGCCAGGCACTGGCATGTGGGAGTCTTCCCCGCAGGGGTCTGACATTTCGGAAGGGTCGATGATTGTCTCTTCAATTCTTGGGATCATTTGACGCCGGATTGGACAATCTGGGTCGGTCGGATCAATCAGATTGAAGAAATGGGGGGTGATCGCCGTGGCAAGTTTGGTGCCGGTGAGGAGAATTCCTGCACGCTCCTCTTCAGAAAGAGTTAGATATTGCT